>NZ_JBHXML010000022.1:0-60598 GCF_042720345.1 Kitasatospora sp. NPDC058478
CCCGCCCGCCGGGGCCGCGGCGGGCATCCCCCCCCGCGGGGGGGGCCCGACCACCCCCGCCCCGCCCCGGCGTTCGTCCAGCGTGTGCGCGCCCCGGCGGGCGTGCGGTGCGCGGCTCAGAAGCCGCCGGTCTGCTCGTCCCGTCGACGCTGCCAGCGCTGTTCCACCCGGTCCATCATCCCGGCCTTGCGGCGGGGCGCGGCGGCCGGCCGGGGGCCGGAGCCCTGGCCGGCGGGGCCGCGGCGCCAGCCGGTCACGGCGAACACCGCGCACCCGAGCATCACCAGGAAGCCCACGACGCTGACCCAGATCTGGTCGGGGACGACCATGCCGCCCATCAGCAGGCCGATGCCCACCACGAAGCCGGCAACGGCCAGGTACACCCGCCGGCGGGTGTAGGTGCGCAGCCCGGTTCCCTCAAGCGCCGTCGCGAATTTGGGATCTTCGGCATACAGCGCTCGCTCCATCTGGTCGAGCAGTCGCTGCTCGTGCTCCGAGAGCGGCACGGAGTCCTCCTACTCGTCGGTCGCGGGTGCGACCGGTCCGCCACCCCGGTCGGGGAGGCAAAGTCCAATCAGCCTTCGGGGCACACGGTCGGACGCCTGTGCGGGGGGACCCGGCCCGTGTCGTCCATATGCCCCACGCATCCGGCTGTCATGCTTTCCGGCTTTACCCAGATCATACGGTCCGTGAGCCCGTTACGGAGTGGTCTGCGCCGCGTGGGACGGGCCACTTCGACCGGGCACGGCCGCACCCGGCTCAACGCCACGAGACGCGGACAAGTGCCCGAACGGGTGGAATCGGTCCGGACCTGGGCAGGTTCGGGACCACCCGGACGAGGCCGGGGGGCGTCCGGAAGGCGAACCGCCGCCGCACGGCGTGCGAACCGTACGGCGGTGGGCGGTCCCGCGGCCGCTCAGGCCAGGGTGGCCAGCAGGTGCAGCTGGGTCGCCACGGCGTGGAACGCGGGCTGCTCGGCGGCGGCCTCCTCCAGCTTCAGCAGCGCCTCCATCGCGCCCGGCTCGGCGTCCACCAGCACCCCGGGCACCAGGTCGGCGAAGACCCGGACGCCGTGCACCGACTCCACCCGCAGGCCCGCGCCCTCGGCCAGCCGGCCCAGCTCCTCGCCGGTGAAGCGGCGCGGCATCGGGTCCTGCTCGCCCCAGCGGCCGTCGGTCGCGGACAGCACCGTCCGGGCCTCGGTGAAGTGGCCGGCCAGCGCCCGGGCCAGCACGGCGCCGTTGCGGTTGGCGGCCAGCAGGCTGACCAGGCCGCCCCGGCGCAGGGTGCCGGCCAGGCTGCCGAGCGCCTCCGCCGGGTCGTCCACGACCTCCAGCACACCGTGGCAGAGCACCGCGTCCACGGAGCCGGGGGCGACCAGCTCGGGCAGCGTCTGGGTGTCGCCCTGGACGGCCCGGACCAGCTCCGTCACCCCGGCCTCGGCGGCCCGGCGCTCCAGCGCGAACAGCGCGTCCGGGCTGGGGTCGACCACGGTGACCCGGTGGCCGAGCTTGGCCACCGGCACGGCGAAGTTGCCGGTGCCGCCGCCGGTGTCGACCACGTCGAGCACCGGCTGGTCCAGCTCGGCCGCCCGCTTCTCCAGGGCGGCCCGCACCACCTCCCACACCACGGCGGTACGCAGGGCACTGCGGGGACGCGTCGGGTACAAGGCGGGGCTCCTCGGCACATGCAGATCGATCAGGATGCCTCCACCTTAGACCGGGCGGGTGGCCGGGCCCGTCACCCCCGGCGGGTCGTCGCCGTCCAGCGGAAGCCGCAGGGCCGGCGGGGCCGGGCGCAGGCCGAGCAGGCGCTCCACCAGGCGCAGGAACAGGGCGGAGTTGCGGACCAGGTCGTCGGCGTCACGGGCCGAGGCGGCGCCCCTGATCCCGGCCTCGGCGGCCGCCCGGCGGCGGGCGCCGGCGGCGTAGTAGAGCGCCCACTCGGCCAGCTCGGGGGCCATCTCGGGCAGCACCTCCCAGGCACTGCGGATGGCCTTGCGCCGGCGCGGGCTCTTCTCCGGCCGCCCGCGCACCGCGAGCACGGCCGCCACCGTGCGCAGCGCGGCCAGGTGCGCGGTGGCGTACCGCTCCAGCGGGTCCTCCAGGAGGCGGGCCCGGGCGAGCGTGCGGTGGGCGTCGGCAAGCAGGTCGAGGGCGGCCGGCGGCGCGGCGGCCCGGCGCAGCACGGGGTGGACGTCCCCGCCACCCGGGCGCCCGCCCGGGGAGGACGGCAGGGCGGTGGAGTGGAGGCGGGCGGTGACGGGCTCAGGACGGCTGATGGTCATGGTCTCCCCCGTTCCGAGGCAGCGCGCGGACCGGGCGGTCCGTGCCCCTCCATCGTGAACGGGACCACTGACAACGCGGCCCGGAACGGGTGAGCGGCGGCGGGCACGGGCCTGTCCCCCCAGGTCCTGTGCCGCCGCCGTACGCCGCCGCTCCGCCGTTCCCCACAGGCGGCGGTGGCCAGCTCCCCCTTCCGGTGGCCGGTCTCCCCCCGGCCCGCTCCGCCGCCCCGTGTCGGCGGTGCAGGGCCCGTGACCGGCTCCAGTGGCGGATCTCCGCCGCCGCCCCGCCGACCCCTCATCTGCCGGCTGGGCGGACGGATCCGCCGTCCGGGGCGGGGCGCCCGACGCGCCGCCGTCCCGGTGCCACCACTCTCCCGTCCCGGCAGGTCGGCGGGCCATCCGCTGACGTACTCAACCCCGGATCTGAGTACGCGTACTCAGATCCGTCGGCCCCGGGCCCTGGCGTGGCCGGAACCGGCGGGCCGACCCGGCACGTCCCGGTACGGTACGGCCGTGGCCCGGGCGGCCCGGCCACGGCCACGAGAAGGAGGGGGAAAGCGATGAGGAGGGGGAAGCCATGACGATCGTGCCGCTGATCTTCACCAGCGGACTCGCCAGCGGCATCAACGCCTACGCGGTGGTGCTGCTGCTCGGACTGCTGGGCCGCTTCGGCGGCGCGGACTCGGTGCCGCCCGCGCTGGAGCGCACCGACGTGCTGGCCGCGGCCGCCGTGCTGTTCCTGCTGGAGGCGGTGGCCGACAAGATCCCGTTCGTCGACAGCCTCTGGGACTCCGTGCACACCGTGATCCGGCCGATCGCGGGCGCCACCGTCGGCGCGCTGATCGCGAGCACCGACCCGGGCTCGCTCGGCGAGGTCGCGGCGGGCGCGATGGGCGGCACCACGGCGCTGGTCAGCCACCTGGTCAAGGCCTCGCTGCGGATGGCGGTCAACACCTCGCCCGAGCCGGCCAGCAACATCGCGGTCAGCATGGCGGAGGACGTGTCGGTGGCCGGGCTGGTCTCCCTGGCGATCTTCCACCCCTGGCTGGCCGCCTCGATCTCCGCCGTCCTGCTCGCCGTCGGCCTGCTGCTGGTCTGGTTCGCGGTCAACCGGATCCGCGCCTTCCGGGCCCGCCGCCGCGAACGCCGCGCCGCCCGCGACGCCCGGTCCGCCGCCCGCGAACAGGAGGCGGACCGGCCGTACGTCCCACGGCGCTGAGGACGGCGCCCGCCGGGCCCGGACCGGCCCAGGTCACGGCCCAGGTCACGGCCCAGGGCGTGTCTGACAATTCGCGTCGGATCAGCGCGCGGCGTTGGGCGCCCGGCTGGGCGTGCCGGCGAAGCGTCCTCGTACTGGGCCGTACTTGGACGTTTCGCCGGTGCGTCCAGGCGGGATGCCCGGCGTCGCGCGCCCGGCGGGAATTGTCAGACACGCCCTAGGATCAGGTGCCATGGCACGGATCGTCATCATCGGCGCAGGAATGAGCGGGCTCGCGGCGGCCTCCAGGCTGGCCACCCTCGGACACCGGGTGACGGTCTGCGAGGCCGGCGGCACGTACGGGGGCATGGTCGGCCGGTACGAGCGCGACGGCTTCGCCTTCGACACCGGCCCCGGCCTGCTGACCCTCCCGGCCGTCTACCGCGACCTCGCGCTGAAGACCGGCAAGGAGCCGCTGGAACAGCTCGTCGACCTCGCCCCGGTGGACCCGGAGAGCCGGCACCTGTTCCCGGACGGCACCGCCGTCAGCCTGCCCAACGCCTCCCGCGGCGGCGTCAGCCAGGCCCTGGACGCCGCCTTCGGCGCCGGCTCGGGCGCCCGCTGGAGCGCGGTCATGAACCACGGCCGGACGGTCTGGGAGGCCACCCGCCGCCCGCTCCTGGAGGAGCCGCTCCCGGCCGACCGGTCGCCGCTGCACAACGACCCCTACCCCGTCCCGCCCCGGCGCGGCCTGCTCGCCCGGCTCGGCCGACCCCGCCCGTGGACCCTCGCCGACGTCGCCGCCCGCGAACTCGGCGGCCACCCCGGCCTCACCGCGCTGCTGGCGGAGCACGCCCTGCGCTTCGGCCTGCCCCCCTGGTCCGCCCCCGCCGGGGCCACCGTGCTGCCGTACATGGAGCAGTCCTTCGGCGTCTGGTACGTCCGGGGCGGCCTGCGGGCCCTGGCGGACGCGGTGCACCGGCGCTGCGAGCTACGCAAGGTGGAGTTCCGCTTCGACACCCCGGTCACCGAGGTGCTGGTCGAGGACGGCCGGGCCTGCGGCGTCGACACCCCGGGCGGCCGGGTCGACGCGGACCTGGTGGTCTCCTCGATGGACACCAGGTCGCTCTTCCGTGACGGTCTCGCCCGGTGGCCGGAGCTCGGACCCGACCACGGGGAGCCGTCCGAGGTGCCCGGCCGGTTCAGCGTGCTGCTCGCGCTGCGCGGCGCCCGGCCGGCCGGCACCCCGCACCGGACGGTGGTGCACGCCGCCGACCCGGCGGCCGAGCGGGACGCCCTGACCCTCTCGGCCCCGCCCTGCGAACGCCCCACCCTCCAGGTGCTGCGCCCGGACGATCCCTCGCTGCGCCCCGACGAGGCGCACGAGAGCGTGGTGCTGACCGCGACCGTCCCCGCCCAGGGCGACGTCGACTGGACGGCGCCCGGGATCGCCGAGCGCTACGCGGACCAGCTGCTGGCGCACGCCGACGCCGCCGGCCTGGGCCTGCGCGAACGGGTGCTGTGGCGGGTCGTGCGCACCCCGGACGACACCCGCCGGGAGACCGGCGCCCTCGGCGGGTCGGTCCCCCGCCCTGCGCTCGCCGGAGACGGCGGCGGATGGCTCCAGCCCGCCAACGAGTCGCCCGTCCCCGGCCTCTACCTGATCGGCGGAGCGGCCCACCCCGGCGGCGGACTGGCCCGGACCGGCATGTCCGCCTGCATCGCCGCCAACCTGATCGGCCCGGCTTAGGTCCGGCCGGACAGGGCCTAGCGGCCCTGGCGCCGGAACTCAGCCCTGGGGCCAGGTGTTCTGCTGCTGGTAGCCGTACGTGTGGTCGTAGGACTGCTGCTGCGGGATGCCCTGGGGGTGCTGGCCCGGCTGCTGGCCGGGGTGCTGCTCCAGGTGTTGCTCAGGGTGCTGCTGCGGGGTCTGCCACTGCTGCTGGGGGTGCTGCTCCCAGCCGGGCTGCTGCTGCGGGTAGGACTGGTACTGGTCCTGCTGCGGGTAGCCGTTGTACGGGTCGGGCTGCTGGGGGTAGGCCCCGTAGCCCTGGTCGTAGGCGAAGGCGGGCTGCTGCTGGCTCTGCCACTGCTGCTGCTCGTAGGCCGGCTGCGGCTGGGCGGCGTTGTCGTAGCCGGACTGGTAGGCCTCGGCGTAGGGGTCGTGCGGCGCCTGCTGCTGCTCGTAGTAGGCGGGCGCGTAGACGCCGTCCTGGGTGAGTTCCTGCATCTCGAAGGCGGCGGTCTGCTCGACCTCGGGGACGTCCTCGGCAACCGGGACGGGGGCGGCGACCGGGGCCTCCTCGACGGCGCTGACCTCGCCGATCCGCTTCTCGGTGGCCTCGACCGCGGCCACGGCGGCCGCGCCGCCGGTGAGGGCGCCGAGCAGGGGCACCTTGGCGAGCGGGCCGGGCAGCGAGCCGTCGGCCTTGCGCAGCGACCAGCCGGCCCGGTAGCCGCGCTTGACGGAGAGGGTGACGAAGGTCTGGCCGGCCGCGAAGAGGGCGGCGCCGGCGCCGATCACCGGGACGGAGCCGAGCACCATGCCGGCGGCCACTCCGAGGAAGCCGACCAGGGCGAGGGCCCGCCAGTGCAGCGGGGCCCGGTTCTGCAGCAGGACCTCGGCGACCAGCCAGAGCGCCACCACCGCCAACGCGACGTACAGCAGCAGGTATCCGATGCCCATCCGCCCGCTACCTCCAGTCGCGTGCCCGCGCTCGCCGCGCGTGTGCGGCGACTGTACCGGTTCAACGGCCGGGGTACCGCATCGCGTTCCCGCCGGTCGCGGCCGGGGCGCACACGACCGAGCCCGTCACCGTCGGGGCGGTGACGGGCCGGTGAACGTCCGGGCTCGCGGGCCCCGGTCTGCCCGGGGCAGGGCCCCGACGGGGCGCCGGACGGGGCCTACGCGTGGCGCTGGTGCAGGCCGAGGTTCTGGTAGATCTCCAGCGTCGCCGTGGAGTGGTTGAGCGTGATGAAGTGCAGGCCCGGCGCGCCCTCGGCGAGGAGACGTTCGGCCATCGCGGTGGCGTGTTCCATGCCGATCGCGCGCAGCGCCGCCGGGTCGTCGACGGCGGCCCGCAGCCGGGCCTCCAGGTCGGCGGGGAAGGCGGAGCCGCTCAGCTGGGGGAAGCGTTCCAGCTGCTTGGCGTTGGTGACCGGCATGATCTCCGGGATGATCGGCGTCTCGCAGCCGGCGGCGGTGACCCGGTCGCGCAGCCGCAGGTAGTCGTCGACCTCGAAGAACATCTGGGTGATCGCGTAGTCGGCGCCCGCCCGGACCTTGCCGACGAAGTGCCGGATGTCCTCGTCCCAGTCGGTGGAGCGCGGGTGCATGTTCGGCGAGGCGGCGACGCCGACGCAGAAGTCGCCGATGCCCTTGATCAGCTCGACCAGCTCGTACGCGTACGTGACGCCGTCGGGGTGCTTGACCCATTCGCCCATCGGGTCGCCGGGCGGGTCCCCCCGGACGGCGAGGACGTTGCGCACGCCCTGGTCGGCGTACTGGCCGATGATGTTGCGCAGCTCGGCGATCGAGTGGTCGACGGCGGTCAGGTGGGCGACCGGGGTCAGCGTGGTCTCGGTGGCGATCCGGCCGACGATGTTGACGGTGCGCTCGCGCGAGGAGCCGCCCGCGCCGTACGTCATGCAGACGAAGTTGGGGTCCAGCGGTTCGAGCCGGCGGATGGCGTCCCAGAGTCTCTGCTCGCCGACCTCGGTGCGCGGGGGCATGAACTCGAAGGAGAAGGACCGCTTTCCGGCTGCCAGGAGTTCGCGGACCGTCAGTGCGCGGTCCGGTCTGGTGGAAGCGATGCCGAGTGCCATGCTGGCAGGTTATCGGGCGTTCGAAGGGGCCGGACAACTCGGTACCACGGATTGAGACAAGCGGTGGACGATACTCCGTCCGTGGTCCGACGAATTCCGACCGGCGCTCGAAGCCCGCGCCCGCCGGCCCGCACGCCGGCTCGCACATCCGTTCCCAGTCGCCCCGCTACGCTTGCTGCACCCCAGCGAACCAGCGGAGCCTCATCGTGACCTCGTCCAGCAACCGGCCGGCCAACCCCATAGACGTGGAGGACGTCCGCGCGCGCGTCAACGCCGCCCTCGCCGCGTTCATGGACGGCCAGTCCGCCCTGTTGGACAAGATCTCCCCGCAGCTCGTGCCCGCCGCAGATGCCCTGCGCGACTTCCTGCTGGACGGCGGCAAGCGGCTGCGCCCGGCCTTCTGCTACTGGGGCTGGCGCGGCGCCGGCGGCCCGGCCGGCGGCGAGGGTATCGCGAACGCGGCGGCCGCGCTGGAACTGCTCCAGGCGAGCGCCCTGGTGCACGACGACCTGATGGACCGCAGCGACACCCGCCGCGGCCTGCCCTCGATCCACCGCCGCTTCGAGGCGCTGCACCGGGCGAACGGCTGGCGCGGCGACCGCGAGCAGTACGGCGCCTCGGCGGCGGTGCTGCTCGGCGACCTGCTGCTGATCTGGTGCGACGAGCTGTTCCTGCGCTCGGGCCTGGAGCCGGCCGCCGTGCTGGCCGCCAAGCCGGTGTTCGACCTGATGCGCACCGAGGTCATGGTCGGCCAGTACCTGGACGTCCTGGAGCCGGTGGCCGGCGACTCCGCCGACGAGGGCGCGCTCGACCGGGCGCAGACGGTGCTGCACTACAAGTCGGCGAAGTACACGATCGAGCGCCCCCTCCAGGTCGGCGCGCTGCTGGCCGGGGCCGGCCCGGAGCTGGTGGCGGCGCTGGGGGCGTTCGGGCTGCCGCTGGGCGAGGCCTTCCAGCTGCGGGACGACCTGCTCGGCGTCTTCGGCGATCCGGCGGTCACCGGCAAGCCGGCCGGGGACGACCTGCGCGAGGGCAAGCGCACCCTGCTGGTGGCGCACGCGATGCGGGGCCTGCCGGCCGCCGACGCCCGGCACCTGGACGAGCGGCTCGGCGCGCCGGACCTGGTGCCCGAGGAGGTCGCCGGGCTGCGCGACCTGGTGGCCCGCAGCGGCGCGCCCGAGCGGGTGGAGCGCCGGATCGACGAGCTGATGCGGCAGTCCCTGGCCGCGCTGGAGGCGGCGCCGCTGGCCGACGAGCAGGCCCGCACGGTGCTGCTGGCCCTGGCCGAGGCCGCCACCGTCCGCAAGTACTGAGATCCGCACGCAAGAGGATCCGCAGGTACGGAGAACGGTGACGGCCCCCGGGGCCGTCAGGCCGAGCGCACCCGCCGGGCGAGCTCGGCGGCGGCGGCCTGCGGGTCGTCCGCGGCCGTGATGGCGCGGACCACGACGACCCGGCGGGCGCCGGCGGCCAGCACCTCGTCGAGGTTGCCGAGGTCGATGCCGCCGATGGCGAACCACGGCCGGTCGGTGCTCTGCTTCGCCGCGTACGAGACCAGGCCGAGGCCCGGCGCCGGGCGGCCCGGCTTGGTCGGGGTCGGCCAGACCGGGCCGGTGCAGAAGTAGTCCACGCCGGGCTCGGCGACCGCCGCGTCCACCTCGGACTCGGCGTGGCAGGACCGGCCGATCAGCACCTCGTCGCCGAGGATCGCCCGGGCGGCCGGCACCGGCAGGTCGTCCTGTCCGAGGTGCAGCACGTCCGGCCGGGCCGCGTGCGCGACGTCGGCGCGGTCGTTGACGGCCAGCAGCTTGCCGTGGCGGCGGCAGGCGTCCGCGAAGACCTCCAGGGCCTCCAGTTCCTGCTTGGCCTCCAGGCCCTTGTCCCGGAGCTGGACGATGTCCACCCCGCCCGCCAGCGCCGCGTCCAGGAACTGGGCGAGGTCGCCCTGCTCCCGGCGGGCGTCGGTGCACAGGTACAGCCGGGCGTCGGCCAGCCGCCGGCGCGGCGTGTCCGCCGCCATCAGATCAGCATCGCCTGGGCGCGCCGCTTGACCTCGGTGCCGCGGTTCTCCTGCAACGCCTGGATCGGGCTGCCGGGCAGCGACGGGTCCTCGGTGAAGAGCCACTCCAGGATCTCCACGTCGTTGTAACCGCAGTCGCGCAGCACGGTCAGGGTGCCGGACAGGTGCTTGACCAGCCCCTGGCCGTCGATGAACGCCGCAGGGACCTGCAGCGACTTGTTGGGGCCCCGCCGGACGGCGATCAGCCCGCCGGTGCGGACCAGGTCGCGCACCTCGGTGACGCGCACCCCCCACTGCTCCGAGATGTCGGGCAGGTACATCCACTCGGAAACCAGGGCTTCAATCTTGCTTTCAATCTCACTCACGCCACCAGACTGCCACCTCCACAGCCCCCCGCGCACCAGCCGCTACCCCGCGACCGCCGACTTCAGCGGCACCGAGGGGTCCGCCGCGCGGGCCCGGTCCAGCGCGGTGCCGCGCTCGATCAGCCTGCGGCCCTGGGTCAGGTCGCGCGGCCGGTCGACGGCCAGCAGCGCGCTCGGCACCCCGTCGCGCAGCCAGAGCACCGTCCAGGAGGCGTCCTGCGAGCCGCCGCGCCACAGCAGTTCGTCGCCCTCGGCGTGCCGCCCGGCGTACTGGACCATCCGGCCGAACTGCTCCGACCAGAAGTACGGCACCGGGTCGTACGGCGGCGCGTCCGCGCCGAGGACGGCGGCCGCCGCGGCCTCGCCGGACTGCAACGCGTGGTCCCAGTGCTGGACGGCCAGCCGGGCGCCGGAGCGGGCGGACGGGTAGCTGACGCAGTCCCCGGCCGCGAAGACGCCGGGCAGGCCGGTGCGCAGCCGCCCGTCCACCAGGACGGCGCCGGTGCCGTCCAGCTCGACGCCGGAACCGGCCAGCCAGCCCGTCGCGGGCCGGGCGCCGACGCCTACCACGACCTCGTCGGCGGGCAGGTGCGAGCCGTCCGCGAGCAGCACCGCGCCCTCCTCGACGGCGGCCACGCCGACCCCGCAGCGCAGGTCGACACCGGCCTCGGCGTACCAGGCGGCCATCGCCGAACCGACCTCGGCCGGCAGCGCGCCGGGGACGGGCGCCGGGCCCGCCTCGACCACCGTCACCTCGCAGCCGGCCGCGCGGGCGGCGGTGGACACCTCGGCGCCGATCCAGCCCGCGCCGACCAGCACCAGCCGCAGGCCGGGCCGCAGCAGGGCGCGCAGCGCCAGCGCGTCGTCCAGGGTGTGCAGCAGGTGCGCGCGCTCGGCGCCGGGCAGGGCGCGCGGGGTGGCGCCGGTGGCGATCACCAGGGCGTCGTACGGGAGGTCGCCGGCGTCGGTGTGCAGCACGCCGGGGGTGAGGCCGGTGGCGCGGCGGCCGGTGAGCAGCTCGATGCCCAGGTGCGGGTAGTCGATGTCCAGGGTGGTGGCGTCGGCCTTGCCGAGCAGCACGTCCTTGGAGAGCGGCGGCCGGTCGTACGGCGCGTGCGGCTCCTCCCCGACCAGCGTGATCCGCCCCCGCCAGCCGCCCTGCCGCAGCTTCAGGGCGCACTGCGCCCCGGCCAGCCCGGCCCCGACGACGACCACCCGATCCGTTGCGTTCAGCTCTGCCACGCCCGTCACTGTACTCAGCGCCCTGCCGGGGCCACCGGCCCGTCCACCCCGCGTACGGGCCTTCGGCCGGGCCCGCCCCCGGCGTTATGGTGGGGGCACCATCACGGGAGCCCGGCGTACCGGGCTGAGAGGCGGGCTGGCACGGCCCGCGACCGTCCGAACCTGATCCGGGTCATTCCGGCGAAGGGAGAAGAGCAGCCTTGTCACGCTTGCCCGAGGAAACCCACGCCGACGTGCTGGTGATCGGCGGGGGCATCATCGGCCTCGCCGTCGCCTGGCGCGCCGCGCAGCGCGGGTTGCGGAACATCGTCGTGGTCGACCCCTCCCCCGGCGGCGGGGCGGCCGGGGTCGCGGCCGGGATGCTCGCCCCGGTCACCGAGCTGCAGTACGGGGAGGAGCCGCTGCTGCGCCTCGGCATGGCCTCCAACCAGCGGTACGGGGACTTCGCCGCCGAGCTCACCGAGGCGAGCGGCGGCCTGGACACCGGGTACCGCCGGTGCGGCACGATCGCCGTCGCGCTGGACTCCGACGACCGCGAGGAACTGCGCGAGCTGCACGCCTTCCACCAGCGGCTCGGCCTGGACTCGGCCTGGCTGACCGGCCGGGAGGCCCGCAGGCTGGAGCCGATGCTCGCCCCCGGCGTGCGCGGCGGCCTGCACGTCGCGGACGACCACCAGGTGGATCCCCGCCGGCTGCTGACCGCCCTGGTGGCCGCCTGCGAGCTCGCCGGGGTCGTGGTCCACCGTGCCGAGGCCGTCGGGCTGCTGGTCGAGGGCGGCCGCGCGGTCGGCGCCCGGCTCGGCACAGGCGAGACCCGGAGGGCCGACCAGGTGGTGCTCGCGGCCGGCCCGCACAGCCACCGGCTGCCCGGACTGCCGGAGGGCGTGCTGCCGGCCGTCCGCCCGGTGAAGGGGCAGATCCTGCGGCTGCGGATCCCCGAGGCGTACCGGCCGTTCCTGTCCCGCAACGTCCGCGCGGTGGTGCGCGGACAGCACCTGTACCTGGTGCCCCGGGAGAACGGCGAGCTGGTGATCGGCGCGACCACCGAGGAGCAGGGCTACGACACCACCGTCACCGCCGGCGGGGTGTACGAACTGCTGCGCGACGCCCACGAGTTGGTGCCGGGCATCACCGAACTCCCGCTGCTGGAGACCTCGGCCGGGCTGCGGCCCGGCTCGCCGGACAACGCCCCGCTGCTGGGCCCGACCGCGCTGCCCGGGCTGGTCGCCGCCACCGGCCACTACCGCAACGGCGTGCTGCTCACCCCGGTGACCGCCGACCTGCTCGCCGAGTACCTGGCGACCGGCGAACTCCCCGAGCTCGCACAGCCGTTCACACCCACCCGGTTCTCCCCCGACCGCTCCACCACGAAGGCCTCCGCATGACCGAGATCGCACCACCCCAGACCACGCCGGCCCAGACCACGCCGGCCCGGACCGCACCGGCCGAGATCGCGCTGACCGTCAACGGCGAGCCCCGCCGGGTGTCCACCACGACCACCCTCGCAGAGGTCGTGGCCACCCTCAGCACCGCCCACAGCGGCGTCGCCGCCGCCCTCAACGAGGCCGTGGTGCCGCGCAGTTCGTGGCCGGCCACGGAACTGTCGACGGGCGACCGGATCGAGATCCTCACCGCCGTCCAGGGAGGCTGACATGGCCGACGACCTGCTGACCATCGCCGGGGCGTCCTTCGGCTCCCGGCTGATCATGGGCACCGGCGGCGCACCCAGCCTGGAGATCCTGGAACGGGCGCTACTGGCCTCCGGCACCGAGCTGACCACCGTGGCGATGCGCCGGGTCGACGCCGGCACCCAGGGCTCCGTCCTGGACGTGCTGACCCGCAACGGCATCCGGGTACTGCCCAACACGGCGGGCTGCTTCACCGCCGGGGAGGCCGTGCTGACCGCCCGGCTGGCCCGCGAGGCGCTCGGCACCGACTGGGTGAAGCTGGAGGTGATCGCCGACGAGCGGACCCTCCTGCCGGACCCGATCGAGCTGCTGGACGCCGCCGAGACCCTGGTCGACGACGGCTTCACGGTGCTGCCGTACACCAACGACGACCCGGTGCTGGCGCGCAAGCTGGAGGACGTCGGCTGCGCGGCGATCATGCCGCTGGGCTCGCCGATCGGCTCCGGCCTGGGCATCCGCAACCCGCACAACTTCCAGCTGATCGTGGAGGGCGCGGGCGTCCCGGTGATCCTGGACGCGGGCGCTGGCACCGCCTCGGACGTCGCGCTGGCGATGGAGCTGGGCTGCGCGGCGGTGATGCTCGCCTCCGCGGTGACCAGGGCGCAGGACCCGGTGCTGATGGCCGAGGCGATGCGGCACGCCGCCGAGGCGGGCCGGTTCGCCCACCGGGCCGGCCGCATCCCGCGCCGGTTCCACGCCGAGGCCTCCTCGGCGATGGCCGGCCGGGCGGAGCTGGACACCCGCGAGCACCCGGCGTTCTGACACCGGGACGCCCGGCACCCGCCCGCGTGTGCCGTGTCACAAACCGGGCACAGCCGGGCCCGGAGGCGATGTCCTCCGGGCCCCGCTGCCGCCGGAGCCCGAGGGCGTGCCTTCAAACCCCCGCCTGCGCGCCGACGCCGGGGCACGCACCTCGCCGCGTTGTCGTCGGTCGCCGATGGCCCCCAGCCTTCGGCCGGGAGGTGCCCCCACCGCATGGACTCCCTCCTCCGCCTTGCGATGCACGCACCCCAACGCCGCCACGCCCGCCCTCCGGGCGGACGACGGGGGTTTGAAGGCACGCCCTAGACTCTCCGGGTGGACATGGCACTGCACGACCCCTTGATCGGTACCCTGCTCGACGGCCGGTACCGGGTCGAGCAGCGCATCGCGACCGGCGGGATGTCCACCGTCTACAAGGGCACCGACACCCGGCTCGACCGGGTCGTCGCCCTCAAGGTGATGCACCCCGCGCTGGCCGGGGACGACGGCTTCACCGCCCGGTTCATCCGCGAGGCCAAGGCCGTCGCCCGGCTCTCCCACCCGAACGTGGTGAACGTCTTCGACCAGGGCGCGGACGGCGCGAACGTCTTCCTCGCCATGGAGTACGTGCCCGGCCGCACCCTGCGGGACCTGCTGCGCGACCGCGGCGCACTGTCCGTACGGGCCGCGCTGGACGTGCTGGAGCCGGTGCTGGCCGCCCTCGGCGCCGCCCACCGGGCCGGGCTGGTGCACCGGGACGTCAAGCCCGAGAACGTGCTGATCACCGAGGACGGGCTGGTCAAGGTCGCCGACTTCGGCCTGGTCCGGGTCCTCGGCACCGCCGACGGCGCGCCCACCTCGACCAGCACCGCGACCGGCGGCACGGTCCTCGGCACCGTCTCCTACCTGGCCCCCGAGCAGATCCTCCCGGACGCCCCCACCGACCAGCGGGTCGACGTCTACGCGGCCGGCATCCTGCTCTACGAGATGCTCACCGGCCGCCGCCCGCACACCGGCGACAACCCCGTCCAGGTCATGTACAAGCACCTGCACGAGGACGTCCCCGCCCCCTCGCTGATCGCCCCGGCCGTCGGCCCCGGGCTGGACGCCATAGTGGCCGGCGCCTGCGCCCGGACGGCCGAGGCCCGCCCGTACGACGCGGTCGAACTGCTCGCCGCCCTCCAGCGGCTCCGCCGCACGCTCACCCCCGCCGAGCTGGACGCCGAGCCGCCGGCCTCCACCCGGCCCAGCCCGCGCTACCCGACCAGCGAGCCGACCTCGGTGATCCAGCCGCCGACGGGGCCCGTCGACGCCGCGGCGCCGGAGCCCACCAGCGTGCTGGACGTGCCGGCGGAGCTGCTGGACCAGCTGCTGGTCGAGCCGCGCCCGTACGACGAGCCGACCCCGGTGCGCGGGCGCCGGCCCGGCCTGCTGCGCCGCCTCCCCCGCAAGTCGCTGATCTGGGCGGCCGCGCTGACCGCCCTGGTGCTGGCGGTCGGCGGCGCGACGTACGGGCTGTCCGAGGGGCTGTACGGGCCGGTGCCCGGCGTGCTCGGCAAGGACCGGGCCGAGGCCCAGCGGATCCTGGACAAGGACGGCATGCACGGCCGCTTCGTCGAGGTGTTCAGCGAGAGCGTCCCGGCCGGGCAGGTGATCGCCACCGACCCCGGGGTGGGTGCGCGGACCCGCAAGAGCGACACCGTGACGGTGACCGTCTCCAGGGGCCCCAAGCGGATCGCGGTGCCGGACCTGACCGGGAAGACCGCCGACCAGGCCGCCGACGCGCTGACCGCGGCCCAGCTGACCAGGGGCGGCGTGACCGGGACGTACGACGACACCGTGCCGGAGGGCGTGGTGATCAGCAGTTCGCCCGCGGCCGGGCAGCTGCTCCAGGAGAACACCGCGGTCTCGCTGGTGGTCAGCAAGGGCATGGTGCCCGTCCCGGACGTCACCGGGATGAGCAAGGACGACGCGGCGAAGGCGCTCCAGGCGGCCGGCTTCACGATGCAGACCAGCGGGGTCAACCTGTTCGGCACCGGCAAGGTGTCCGGCCAGTCCCCGGCGGCCGGCGAGCGGCGCCCGCAGCACACCACGGTGACGGTCAACTTCCCCTTCTTCTAAGGGGATCCCTCGCTTCTGAGGGGATTCCTCCGAACGCCGGTCCGCCCTCAGCGCAGCGGGCCGTCGCCCGGCTCCTCCTGGTGGGAGTAGCGCTGCTCGCGCCACGGGTCGGCGAGGTTGTGGTAGCCGCGCTCCTCCCAGAAGCCCCGGCGGTCGGCCCGCATGTACTCCACCGCGCGGACCCACTTGGGGCCCTTCCAGGCGTACAGCCCGGGGACGATCAGCCGGACGGGGAAGCCGTGCTCGGCGGTCAGCGGCTCGCCGTTGCGGTGGGTGGCGAAGATCGTCCGCGGGTCGGCGAAGTCGGCCAGCCGCAGGTTGGCGCTGTAGCCGTACTCGGCCCAGACCATCACGTGGGTGACGCCGGGCGCGGGGGGCTCCAGGTCGAGGAGGGCGGCGGCCGGCACGCCCGACCACTCGTTGCCGAGCAGCGTGAACTTGGTGACGCAGTGCAGGTCGGCGACGACGGTGGTGCGCGGCAGGGCGTGGAAGGCCTCGAAGCCCCAGCTGCGCTTCTCCGCCGAGGCGGTCGCGCCGAACACCTGGAGGTCCCAGGTCAGCGGCTTGAAGCGGGGTACGGGCCCATAGTGCAGGGCGGGCCAGCCGCGCTGCACGCGCTGCCCCGGGGGGAGCCTCGGGTCAGACGGCGGAAGCGGTTCTTGTTCGGACTGACCCATGACTCCATGGTGACAGACGGCGGTCGACGCGCCGTGCGCGCCCCTTGGCGCGGCCACGCGCCCCATCCCCAAGAACCGGTGGTCGAGCCCGTATCAGCTCAAATCGGATATTCCGAAACATGTCCTAGTGAGTGTGAACTTACTGGAACTTTCTCCCATTTCGATGCCAGGATGCGCAGCGCAGGAGTCACAACAGGCCGTAGCGCAGGGAGGCACCAGCCATGCAGGGCGACCCAGAGGTCATCGAGTTCCTCAACGAGCAGCTCACCGCGGAGCTCACCGCGATCAACCAGTACTTCCTGCACGCCAAGATGCAGGAGAACTTCGGCTGGACGAAGCTCGCCAAGTACACCCGGCACGAGTCCTTCGACGAGATGAAGCACGCCGAGACCCTCACCGACCGGATCCTCTTCCTGGACGGGCTGCCGAACTACCAGCGGCTGTTCCACGTCCGGATCGGCCAGACGGTCAAGGAGATGTTCGAGGCGGACCGCCAGATCGAGGTCGAGGCGATCGACCGGCTGAAGCGCGGGATCGTCGTGATGCGCGCCAAGAACGACGTCACCTCGGCGAACATCTTCGAGGACATCCTGGCCGACGAGGAGCACCACATCGACTACCTCGACACCCAGCTGGAGCTCCTGGAGAAGCTCGGCGAGGCGCTCTACCTCGCCCAGGTGATCGAGCAGCCGGAGTCCTGAGCCCTCAAGGCCGAGCCCTCAGGCCGAGTCCTCAGGCCGCGCGCAGCGGGGCGACCAGGGCCGGGGCGGCGGGAGCCGCGGCGGCCACCGGCGCGGGCGCGGCCTGGGCCTGCGGGTCGGCCAGGCCGAGCTTCGCGGCGAGGCGGGCGGTCGGGCAGGGCCGGGCGCCGTGCTCGCCGAGCAGGGCCTGGATCCGTCGGACGCAGGACCCGCAGTCGGTGCCGGCCTTGCAGCCCCGGGCGATCTGGCGCGGGGTCTCGGCACCGGCGTCGATCGCCTTCTTCACCTGGTCCTCGGTGACCGCATGGCACATGCACACGTACATCGCGGACTCTCCAGGGTGGTGCGGCGCCGACCGGCGGAACGATCTTGACTAAGGCTTGCCTTACTTCACTAAGCCTCACCTTACCCGGCGATCCGGGTACGAAAAAGCCCCTCCGGGCTCGGGGACCCCGAATCCGGAGGGGCTTTCGTCACATTCGTTCACCGGTGACCCGCCGGCGGCGGCTCACCCGTGTCAGCTCACTGGCCGCGGTACATCTCCGCCACCAGGAACGCCAGGTCCAGCGACTGGCTGCGGTTGAGCCGCGGGTCGCAGGCCGTCTCGTAGCGCTGGTGCAGGTCGTCGACCAGCACCTCGTCGCCACCGCCGACGCACTCGGTCACGTCGTCGCCGGTCAGCTCCACGTGGATGCCGCCCGGGTGGGTGCCCAGCGCGCGGTGCACCTCGAAGAAGCCCTTGACCTCGTCGAGCACGTCGTCGAAGCTGCGGGTCTTGTGGCCGCTGGAGGCCTCGAAGGTGTTGCCGTGCATCGGGTCGCAGATCCACACCGGCTGGGCGCCGGACGCGGTGACCTTCTCCACCAGGGTGGGCAGGTGGTCGCGGACCTTGCCCGCGCCCATCCGGGTGATGAAGGTGAGGCGGCCCGGCTCGCGCTCCGGGTCCAGCTTCTCGATCAGGGTCAGTGCCTCGTCGACCGAGGTGGTCGGGCCGAGCTTGACGCCGATCGGGTTGCGGACCTTCGAGGCGAACTCGATGTGCGCGTGGTCCAGCTGGCGGGTGCGCTCACCGATCCACACCATGTGGCCGGAGACGTCGTACAGCTCGCCGGTGCGCGAGTCCACGCGGGTCAGCGCGGTCTCGTAGTCGAGGATCAGCGCCTCGTGCGAGGAGAAGAACTCGACGGTCTTGAACTCCTCCGGCGCCACACCGCAGGCGTTCATGAACGCCAGGGCGTTGTCGATCTCCCGGGCGAGCTGCTCGTAGCGCTGGCCGGCCGGCGAGTTGCGCACGAAGTCCTGGTTCCAGGCGTGCACCTGGCGCAGGTCCGCGTAACCACCGGTGGTGAACGCGCGCACCAGGTTCAGCGTCGCGGCGGACGCGTTGTACATCCGCTTGAGACGCTCCGGGTCCGGGATGCGGGACTCGGGGGTGAAGTCGAAGCCGTTCACCGAGTCACCGCGGTAGACCGGCAGCGTCACGCCGTCGCGGGTCTCGGTCGACTTGGAGCGCGGCTTGGAGTACTGGCCGGCGATCCGGCCCACCTTCACGACCGGCACCGAGGCCGCGTACGTCAGCACGGCGGCCATCTGCAGCAGGGTCTTCAGCTTGTTGCGGATGTGCTCCGCCGAAACGCCGTCGAAGGCCTCGGCACAGTCACCGCCCTGCAGCAGGAAGGCCTCCCCGCGCGCCACGGCTCCGAGCCGGGCGCGCAGCTGGTCGCACTCGCCGGCGAACACGAGCGGCGGATACGAGGCGAGCTCGGCAAGGGTCTTGCGCAGAGCCTCTTGGTCCGGCCATTCAGGCTGCTGCGCCGCGGGCAGGGACTGCCAGGAGTGGCCAGTCCTCGATGTCTCAGTCGTCACGGTCACACCACCAAGGCTACGGGGTGACCCGAGCGATTCGTGACCATTGCCCGAGGGGTGAGACATAACTCGGACAAACACGTGACCGGGCTCACCCTCCCCGCACGATCCGCTACGCTCGAACCATGCACGCGCCCCACACCCACTCCTGGTGGTGGGCCTCCCCCAAGGGTGGCCCACCGATCGCGCGTTCCTAGACGAACACGACGGCCGCCCCTCGGGGCGGCCGTCGGCGTATGCGCAGACGGCCCTCCGGGAGCGGATCCCAGCACCGCACCTCACCAGTCCCCCGGAAGGAAGCCGCTCCGTGACCGCCACCGCCGACCTGCTCGCCCGCCTCACCGCTCCCGACGCGCCCGCGTTCGCCCTGCTGCACCGCCGCACCCCCCGGCTCGCCCCGGACACCGTCGAGGTGCTGGTGGGCACCGTCGACAGCTACCGCAACCTCGCCGACCTGCCGGTCCGCACCGGCGTCCCGGCCGACGGCCCGGTGCACGACCTGCTCGCGCTCGTCCCGTACCGGCAGATCCGCGAGCGCGGCTTCGAGGCGCACGACGACGGGACCCCGCTGCAGGCCCTCTCGGTGACCGAACAGCACACCCTGCCGCTGGCCGAACTCACCGCCGCCCTGCCGCAGTCGCCGGTCTCGCTCACCGGCGGCTCGTTCGACATCGACGACGAGGCGTACGCCGCGATCGTCCGCCGGGTGATCGAGGAGGAGATCGGCAACGGTGAGGGCGCCAACTTCGTGATCCGGCGCGACTTCGGCGCCACCCTGGAGAACTTCTCGCCCGCACTCGCGCTCACCCTGTTCCGGCGGCTGCTGGAGCAGGAGCGCGGCGCCTACTGGACCTTCCTGGTGCACACCGGCGAACGCGTCCTGGTCGGCGCCTCCCCCGAGGTGCACGTCCGGCAGAGCGGCGGCACCGTCGTGATGAACCCGATCTCCGGCACCTACCGCTATCCGGCCGGCGGCTCGGACATCGACTCGCTGCTCCGGTTCCTCCACGACCCCAAGGAGCTGGAGGAACTGACGATGGTCGTCGACGAGGAGCTCAAGATGATGTGCACGGTCGGCGACCTCGGCGGCCAGGTGCTCGGGCCCCGGCTCAAGGAGATGTCCCACCTCGCCCACACCGAGTACGAGCTGCGCGGACGCACCTCGCTGGACGTCCGCGAGGTGCTCCGCGAGACGATGTTCGCCGCCACCGTCACCGGCAGCCCGGTGCAGAACGCCACCCGGGTCATCAAGCGGTACGAGCCCGGCGGGCGCGGCTACTACTCCGGCGCGCTCGCCCTGATCGGCCGCTCCGCCAGCGGCGGGCAGCTGCTGGACTCGCCGATCTGCATCCGCACCGCCGACATCGACCCGGCCACCGGCCGCCTGGTCGTCCGGGTCGGCGCCACGCTCGTCCGCCACTCCGTCCCCGAGTCCGAGGTCGCCGAGACCCACGCCAAGGCCGCCGGGGTGCTCACCGCGATCGGCGCCCGGCCCGCGCCCGCCCGGCTGCCCGGCCCCACCGGCCCCCGGCTGGCCGACGACCACCGTGTCCAGGCCGCCCTGGACGCCCGGCGGGCCGACCTCGCCCCGTTCTGGCTGCGGATGCAGACGCCGACCGTGGTCACCGAGCCCGCGCCGACCCTGGTGGTCGACGGCGAGGACACCTTCACCTCGATGCTCGCCCACCTGCTCACCTCGATCGGCCACCAGGTCAGCGTCGTCCGCTACGACGCGCCCGGGCTGCCCGCCCTGCTGGCGGCGCACCGCGGGCCGCTGGTGCTGGGCCCCGGGCCCGGCGACCCGGCGCTCGCCGACGACCCCAAGATGGCCCTGCTGCGGCCGGTCGTCGCGGACGCCCTGGCCGCGGTCCGGTCCGGGGCCCGCACCGCGCCGCTGCTCGCGGTCTGTCTCAGCCACCAGCTGCTCTGCGGCGAGCTCGGGCTGGCGCTGGGCCGCAAGGACGTCCCGTACCAGGGGGCGCAGGAGAGCGTCGACCTGTTCGGCACCAAGCACACCGTCGGCTTCTACAACACGTTCACCGCGCGCTGCTCGGACGCCGACGCGGCCCGGCTCGCCGCGCAGGGCGTCGAGGTCGCCCGGGACGCCGCCACCGGGGACGTCCACGCGCTGCGCGGGCCCGGCTTCGCCGGCCTCCAGTTCCACCCCGAGTCGGTGCTGACCCGCGACGGCGTCGGCATCGTGGCGGGCCTGCTGCGCGAGGCGGCGGCCGTCCGCGGCTGAGGAACCGGCTGAGCAGCCGGTGGGGGGCCGGTCCGGGACCGGCCCCCCACCGCACGCGGGATCGCCGAGGCGGCCGGATCCCGCCGGAGCCGTCAGATGTCGTCGTCCAGCCCCTGCTCGATCGCGTACCGGACCAGTTCCACCCGGTTGTGCAGTTGCAGCTTGCCGAGCGTGTTCTGGACGTGGTTCTGCACCGTCCGGTGCGACAGCACCAGCCGGTCGGCGATCTGCCGGTACGACAGGCCCTTGGCCACCAGGCGCAGGACCTCGGTCTCCCGCGCGGTCAGCTGCGGGACGGCCGGCGCGGAGGCCGGGGCCGGTTCGGCGGCCAGCCGGCGGAACTCGCCCAGCACCAGGCCGGCCAGGCCCGGGGTGAACACGGCGTCGCCCACGGCCGTGCGCCGCACCGCGTCCAGCAGTTCCTCCCGCCCGGCCGACTTGACCAGGTACCCGGTCGCGCCGGACTTCACCGCCTCCAGCACGTCCTGGTGCTCGCCGCTGGCCGAGAGCACCAGCACCCGCACCGCCGGATCCTGCGCGGCCACCTGGCGGCACACCTCGGCGCCGGGCAGACCGGGCAGGTTGAGGTCCAGTACGACGACCTGCGGCGAGCAGGCGCGGGCCCGGCGGACGGCCTCGTCGCCGTCGCCCGCGGTGGCCACCACGTCGAGCCCCGCCTCGGCGAGGTCCCGCGAGACGGCGTCGCGCCACATCGGGTGGTCGTCCACGACCATCACCCGTATCGGCCGGTCAGTCGTCGGCTGATCGGTCATCAGAGCCCTTCCTCGGGACACGGAGTTCGACCTCGACACCCTCCCCGGGCGCCGAGTACAGCTCGGCCGTGCCGCCGAGGTCCAGCAGCCGGCCGCGGATGGACTGGGAGACGCCCAGCCGCCCGGCCCTCTCCGCCTCGCCGAGGCGGCCGGGGGCGAAGCCGGGGCCGTCGTCGCGGATGCTGACCGTGACGGCCTGCGGCTCGTCCTCCACCAGGATCCAGGCCCGGGCCCGCTCCCCGGCGTGCCGGCGGACGTTGTCGACGGCGGCGCCGACCGCCGCGGCCAGTTCGCCGGCCGCCCCGGCGGGCAGCAGCACCGGCCCGCCGGGGGCGGACAGCGTGATCCGCTCGTCGGCGTACGGGCGCAGCAGCGCGGTGAGGTCCTGCGGCTCCCCGGCCCCGCACTCCTGCGGGCGCTGCCCCGGGATCGGGCCGCCGGTCATCAGCGCCCGCAGGGCGCGCTCCTGCTCACCGGCCAGTCGGCCGAGTTCGGCGAAGTCGGCGTCGCCGCCCGGGCGTCCACCGGCCGCAGCCGCGGCGCCCTCGGCCGGCCGCGCGGTGAGTTCGGCGCCGTGGCGCTGGACGAGGGCGAGCACCTGGAGCACGCCGTCGTGGATGTCCCGGGAGAGCCGCTCGCGCTCCCGGGTGGCCGCCTCGACCTGGAGTGCCCGGGTGAGCGTCGCCTCGCTGGCGCGGGCCAGTTCGATGACGTAGCCGATGGCGCAGCCGGCCACCATCAGCAGCATGATGTTGTGGATGTTGTCGCCGGTCGGGCCGCCGTGGCCGAGGATGTTGGCGACGCCGATCACCGTGCCCGCGGCGGCCGCCCAGCGCCAGCCGCCCTTGCCGGCGAAGCCGAGCACCGTACCGGCGGCCCAGATGGTCGGCAGGGTGGGCGCGCCGTGGCTGATCCGTACCGGGTCGTCGGTCAGGCCGCTCATCACGATGCCGGTGACGGCGAGGGTGAGGTCGGTGCCGAGCACGTACCAGGTGCAGCGCTGCGGGCCGGCGAAGGCCCGGGTGCTGGCGAGTGTCCAGAGGGTGAGCGTGCCGAGGAAGATCCAGCCGGCGACGGGGTGCAGGAAGTCCAGGTAGGAGTTGAGGTAGCGCAGCAGGGCGTAGCAGAGCGCCAGCACCCGGAAGTAGGAGATGGCCTTCCACAACGGCAGTTCGACGGACATGCCCCCGGCCGCGACCGCGCCGCCGACTGCCCCGGTTCTCTCGCCGTCCGTCATCCTTGCGCCCCTCCCCTGGGCCGTGCCCGCGGTCGTCAGGCCGACCCGGTCTCCTTCGGCTCCTGCCCGGACTGCTCGGCCTGCTCCGTCGCGGCGGCCTTGTCGGCGGCGGCCTTCTCGGCCTCCGCCTCCGCCTTCTCCACCTTGGCGGCGGCCTTGCGCTCGGCGTCGGCCTTCTTCTTGTCGTCGGCGATCTGCCGCTTGGCGGCGGTCGCGTAGATGTCCACGTACTCCTGGCCGGAGAGCCGCATGATCTCGTACATCACCTCGTCCGTCACCGAACGGAGGATGAAGCGGTCGTTCTCCATGCCGTGGTAGCGGGAGAAGTCCAGCGGGCGGCCGATCCGAATGCCGGGGCGGGTGCCGAAGTTGGGGATCACCTGACCGGGCGGCTGGACCTTTTCGGTGTCGATCATGGCGACCGGGATGACCGGCGCGCCGGTGGCCAGCGCGACGCGGGCCAGGCCGCCGACCTTGCCGCGGTACAGCTTGCCGTCGGGCGAGCGGGTGCCCTCGGGGTAGACGCCGAACAGCTCGCCGCCGTCCAGCACCGCGATGGCGCTGCGGATCGCGGCCTCGCCCGCGCCGCGCACGCCCGAGCGGTCCACCGGCAGCTGGCCGACGCCCTTGAAGAACGCGGCGGTCAGCCGGCCCTTGATGCCCGGGGTGTTGAAGTACTCGGCCTTCGCGATGAAGGTCACCCGGCGTTTGATCAGCGCGGGGAAGAAGAAGGAGTCCGAGAAGGACAGGTGGTTGCTCGCGATGATGGCCGCGCCCTCGGTGGGGATGTTCTCCTCACCCTCGATCCACGGCCGGAAGAAGATCCGAAGCAGTGGCGCGACGATCATCTTCATCAGTCGGTAGAACAACCCGGGCCTCCTGTTATGCGGACCGGTCGATCCTAATGCCCCGTGGGCTCGGCCCGCGCCCCGCCCCGCCCCGGCGGGCCGCCGTCGGACTCCCGCAGGCACTCGCACGGGGGCCGCCGAGAGGGGTGTGCGGCCCGCGCGGAGGCCGCCATGAGGGGTGTACGTCCCGGGCGGGGCCGTGGGACGATGCGGATTCCCGCAGCCTCCCCCTCCAGCGTTCCTCCCCCAGCGCCACCCGCCCGCGAAGGAGTCCGCCATGCCGTTGCTGCCCGGTGCCGAACCGTACCGCCACCACGGCGGACCGGTGGGGGTGCTGCTGTGCCACGGCTTCACCGGATCGCCGCAGTCGCTGCGGCCCTGGGCGGAGGAACTGGCGGCGGCCGGGTTCAGCGTGTCGCTGCCGCTGCTGCCCGGGCACGGCACCCGGTGGCGGGACATGCAGGTCACCCGCTGGGAGGACTGGTACGCCGAGGTCGAGCACGAACTGCTGACGCTCTCCGCCGAGTGCGAGCAGGTCTTCGTCTGCGCGCTGTCGATGGGCGGCGCGCTGGCGCTGCGGCTGGCCGCGCTGCACGGTCCGGCGGTGTCCGGGCTGGTGCTGGTCAACCCGTCGGTGCGCTCGGACAACCCCGCGAGTGTGCTGCTGCCGGTGCTGCGGCACCTCGTGCCGAGCGTGCCCGGGATCGCCGACGACATCGCCAAGCCCGGCACGGTCGAGCTGGGCTACGACCGGACGCCGCTGAACGCCGCCTGGTCGCTGGGCCGGCTGTGGCGGGACGTCCAACGGCGGCTGCCGCAGGTGACCCAGCCGGTGCTGCTCTTCCGCAGTCCGCAGGACCACGTCGTCTCGCCGGCCAACTCGGAACTGGTGCTGGCCCGGATATCCTCGACCGACGTGACGGAGCGGCTGTGCCAGCGCAGCTTCCACGTCGCGACGCTGGACCACGACGCGGCGGAAATATTCGCGGCCAGCCAGGACTTCATCCGACGGCTGGCCCCCGCGCACGCGGTGGGCGTCACCGGGGTCGAATCCGACGATCACCATGGCTGAAGGGCCGGAAGTGCACGAGAGCAGCACGGCGGGCGGCGGGGACGAGGCACCCCGCGAGGACGGCACAGCGAAGGACGGCACGGCGAAGGACGGCACGGCGAAGGACGGCACCGCGCACAGCGGCGCCCCGGCGGACCGTCCGGGGGCGGACGGCGTCACCGCCCCGGCCGCGGAGGCCGCCGAAGCACCGGCCGCCGACCGGCGCCCGGCCGAACCGGACGCCACCGCGCCCGCGGAGCCCCGCACCCGGCGCGCCCCCGAGCGCAGCCAGGCCGAGCAGGACGAGATCTTCGCCGCCCTGGTCGCCCAGTTCGACGACCCCGTGGACCTCACCAACCCCAACTGGCCGGAGGTCGAGAACCTCCGGGCCCAGAGCGAGCTGAAGGGCGGCTTCAAGGACGCCCCCGGCTCCCGGACCGACCCGGACGACCTCGCCGACCTCGCCCCGCAGCCCCGCCCCCGCTCCGGTCGGCCGGTGATGCCGGCGGCGGGCTCGGGCCCGCGCGACTTCGAGCTGGCCGAGGAGACCGACGAGGACCACTACGTCCCGCCGGAGCCCCCGCCGCTGCCGACCGCCGACGTCACCGCGAAGTTCGCCTGGCTCGCGGTGCTCGGCGGCCCCGCCCTGCTGCTGTTCGACGCGGTGGTGTGGCGGGAGATCGCCGGCTGGCCGGCCTGGGTCGGGATCACCGCCTTCCTCGGCGGCTTCGTCACCCTGGTGACCCGGATGAAGGACCGCGACGAAGACGAGCCCGAGGACCCGGACAACGGCGCCGTCGTCTGAGCCGAGCTCCTAAGCCTCCGGCAGCTCCAGCACCGCGAGCACCGGCAGGTGGTCGGTCGCGGCGCGCAGGTCGGCCTCGGTGACGCCGGGCAGCCCGTGCGGCACCCCGCAGCCGAGGACGGTGATCCCGGGCGTGGCGAACACGGCGTCGATCCGCTGGTAGGGGCGCTCGGGGACGGACGTGAACTCGCCGCCCCAGGGCGCGGTCGGGTACCCGTCCTGCAGCCGCGCGGCCAGCAGCCGCCAGCCCCTGCCGTCCGGGTGCTCGTTGAAGTCCCCTGCCACGATGCCGTGTTCGGCGATCCCGAGCTGGTCGAGCAGCAGCTCGAACTGGCCGTACCGCTCGTCGGCGTCCAGGCTGAGGTGGCAGCTGGTGAGGGTGAACGGCGCCGTTCCGGGCAGTCGCAGCAGTGCGGTGGCGAAGCCGCGGGCGTGCAGGCCGCGGGTCTTGGGCAGCAGCCGGTCGTGCACGCCCAGCAGTTGCGCCGCGCCGGGCCGGCCGAGCAGCAGCGGCCCGGCGGCGGTCCGGCCGCCGCCGGCCAGGACGACCGTCCCGGTGCTCCGGGCCAGCCGGGCGGCCTGGCCCTCGGGCCGCCAGTAGCGCGGTGACTCCTGGATGCAGACCAGGTCGGGCGCGCAGGCCCGGATCACCCGGGCCAGCGCCCGCCTGTCGTCCCGCAGCGAGCGGATGTTGTAGCTGAGCAGGCGCAGCCGGCGCGGGCCGGGCGGCGGCGGTTCGGCGGGTGCCGTGGTCATGGTCCTGGTCCTCCCCGTACGTGGTGCGTGGGACGACCGTACGGCAGGGCCGGGGGCGTGCGTCGGCGGCGGCGCGTCCGGGGTTGGTCGGGGTCCGGTCGCACCGCCGCCGGCGGGTTCAGGGGGTGGCTACGCGGTGCGGGCCAGGTCGGCGGCGCCGACGATGCCGGCGGCGGAGCCCATCGAGGCCAGCACGACCTCGGCGCGCGGGCGGTGGATGCCGCCGGTGAGGTAGTGCTCGAAGGCCTTGGCGACCGGGTCGAGCAGCAGGCGGCCGGAGTCGGAGACGCCGCCGCCGAGGACGAAGACGCCCGGGTCGAAGAGCGCGGCGAGGTCGGCCATGCCGCGGCCGAGCCAGTCGGCCAGTTCGGCGTAGCACTCCAGGGCGAGCGGGTCGCCCTCCTCGGCCGCCTCGGTGATGTGGATGCCGCGGATGGTCTCGGCGACGCCGTCGTTGAGCTCCAGCATCCGCCGGCCGCGCACCTGGTCGGCGGCGGCCTTCTCCCGGCCGTAGCGGCGCAGCGCCCGCCCGGAGCCGTACTGCTCCCAGCAGCCCTTGCCGCCGCAGCCGCAGGTCAGACCGTCGGGGACCATGTTGAGGTGGCCGATCTCGCCGGCCACGCCGAACCGGCCGCGGTGCAGCCGGCCGTCGAGGACGATGCCGCCGCCGATGCCGGTGCCGACGGTGATCAGCACCATGTCCTGGTGGTCGGCGGCGGCGCCGAAGCGGAACTCGGCCCAGGCGGCGCAGTTGGCGTCGTTCTCGACGACGGTGTCCAGGCCGGCGAGCTCCTCGATGCGGCCGCGCAGCGGCTCGTTCTCCCAGTCGATGTTGGGAGCGAAGATCACCGTGGAACGGTTGCTGTCCACGAAGCCGGGGGCGCCGACGCCGACGGCGGTGACGTCGGGGTGCTGCTCCTTGAGCTCGCGCACGGCCTGCGCGATGGCATCGACCGCCCACTGCGGGTCGGCCGGGGTGGGCACCCTGGTCCGGGCCAGGATCGCGCCCGCCTCGTCGACCACGCCTGCCGCGATCTTGGTCCCGCCGACATCGACGCCGATGGTCAGAGCCATGTGTCCCTCAGCTATTCACTCGTTCCCGCTGGGCGGAACGGTACCGCCCAACCCTGCCCCCCGTACACAGCCTCGCATACATTAACCGAAGACAATCATGGACCAACCGGGCCGTGACGCTTCAAAAGTCGTATCTAATCGCCCGCTTCGTCACGCACCAGAGCAACGCGATCACGGTTCGAAGGTTACGGATTCACTGCTTGGCGGACGCCTCGTCAGGCGTGTCGAGGTCGATCCGCTCGGTGGCGGCGCCCTCGCCGGCCGTCCAGCGGTGCTCGTGGCCGGCCACCGCGGCCCGGTAGGCGGCCAGCAGTTCGGTGCCCGCGGCGGCCAGTCCGGAGCCGGCGGCGGCGAGGTGGGAGTAGACCTCGGGCTGCTGGGTGCGCAGCCGGTCGGCCAGCCCGGAGAGGGTGATCAGGGTGTCGGCGCTCGCCTCCTGCGCCTTCTGGCCGACGGCGGAGGCGAGCTTGCGCACCTCGTCCACCAGCGGGCCCAGCTCCGGCCCGAACGGGTGGGCCTGCGGACCGCCCGGCTCGGCGGTGGGCTCGGTCCGGTCGTCGGTGCTGGTCATCGCGGGCGCCTCCTCGGCCGTGGCCGCACCCCGCGGCCCTCGGGCCCGACGCTACCGGACAGCCCGTAGGGACCCCGAAAGGGCTTCAGCCCCGGGGCCAGAGCGCCGGGTCGGGCGCGAACCGCACCGAGAGCGCCCCGTCGTGCAGGCTCGCGCCGGCCACCGTGCAGCGGCGCAGCGCGGACGGCAGGGTGAGCACCCGGCGGTGGGCACCGAGGCCGACGACCAGTTCGTCGCCGCGCCGGACGAGGTCCAGCTCGGCCCGGTCGGCGCCGGGCAGCGCGAGGTGCCAGACCAGCAGGCCCTCCTCGGCAAGGCGGTCCTCGACCGGCCAGGGCTCGGGGGCCAGCCGCTCCGGGCCGGGCCCGTCCCCGTACAGCCGGTCGGCGACGGCCTCCAGGGTGGCCTCGGCCAGGCCGGTGGCCAGCACCGGGGCGTCGGTCTCGGCCGCGAGCTCGGCCAGCTCCTCCCGGCGGCGGCGGGCCAGCGCGGCCAGCCACGGGTCCGGCGAGTCGGCCGCGCCCTCGGGCAGCACGCCGTGCACCACGACGGCGTCCGGCCGGTGGCCGTGCAGGGCCAACCCGGCCCGGATCCGGCCCAGTTCCTGGTACGGGTGGCCGTCGGCCGGCACGACCAGGCGCACGCTGGTGCCGGGCGCGGCGATCGCGGCGCGGGACTCGGCGAGCACCGCGGCGGCCTTGGTCCGCCCCTCGTACAGCCACTCGGCGGGCATCGGCACGCCGGCCAGGCCGGCCAGCAGCGGGCGCAGCGCCCGGGCCGCCTGCCGCTGCTCGGGGACGAGCCGGTCCAGGTAGCGCTCCAACTGCTCGGGCAGGGCGAGGGTGGCGATCAGCTCGGCGGGCGGCGGGGCGAGCACGACCAGGACGTCCTGGTCGGCGGCGGGCAGGGCGCGCAGCAGGGCGATCCGGGCGATGCCGGGGAGGGCGGTCAGCTCCTCGGGGTCGAGCTGCTCGGCGCCGAGCAGGTCGAGGGCGGGCTTGAGCCGGCTGGTGAGCTCGCCGGCGGCGTACCGGAAGGCGGCCTGCTCGTCGATCCGGGAGACGGTCAGGCCGGGTGCGTAGCGGGCCGGTTCGGGCTCCAGGCGGGTGCCGAGGACGCCGTCCAGGGCGCGGTGCGGGTCGTCGGCGGCCAGCAGCCAGGTGCGGTGGCCGCGCCGGGCCGCGTGCAGAGCGGTGGCGGCGGCCACCACGGGCGCGCCCGCGTCGCCGCTGACCAGGATGGTGCGTGTCGCCGTCATGCCGTCGGCCCCCGTTCCGCCGCGTCAGCCCTGGACGGGCTTCTTGCCGTCGGCGTCCTCGACGCGCTTCTTCAGACCGGCCAGGGCGCGGTCGATGATGACCTTCTCGGCCTTGCGCTTGATCATGCCGAGCATCGGGATCTTGACGTCCACGGCGAGCTGGTACGTCACCTCGGTGCGGCTGCCGGAGAGCGGGGCGAGGGTGTAGGAGCCGTCCAGCGAGCGGAGCATCTGGCTGCGCACGAGGGTCCAGCCGACCTCGCGGTCGCCGTCCCAGGTGTAGGCGAGGACGTGCTCGTCACGGATGGCGCCGGCGTCGAGCAGCAGGCGGACCTGGGCGGCGCGGCCGTTCTCGCCGGCTTCCAGGACCTCGACCTCCTTGACCTCGCCGGTCCAGGCCGGGTAGGCGGCGAAGTCGGCGATCACGGCCATGACCGTGGCCGGGGTCGCGTCGATGGTGATGCTCGACCTGGTGTGCTCCGCCATGGAATGGCCCTCCGCGTCGTCCCTCTGCCTGCCGGTCCGGTCGAGCGTGCTCGGCCTTGTCCGCCCGGAGCAGGCTACCGCGACCGGCGATCGGCTCGGCCGCGCGGGCCGCGGCTCGGCGGGGGCCCGGCGCCGGCCGGCGGGGCATGCTACCGGCCGGTCACCTCGGGGCTGTCGTAGGGTGCCATTCGAACGACCCGGTCACGGCCTGGTCGGACCCGGCCGGGTGTGACACTTCGAACACCGGAGCCGACCCCCCTGGTCGAAGCTGCCTACCGGGCAGTAACGTCCTGCCGTCCCGCAGCGTCGCGAACGAGGAGCAGTCTTGCTCGACTTCAGCCTTCCGGCTCTCTACCAGGTACCCAGCGGCGGTAATCTCTCCGACCCTGTGCACCGGAACGCAGCGGAGCACCCGGATGTCGCGGTGCTCAGCCGTAAGGTGGACGGCCGCTGGCAGGAGTTGACCGCGGTGCAGTTCCTGGCCGAGGTGCACGCCGCCGCCAAGGGCCTGATCGCCGCGGGCATCGAGCCGGGCGACCGGGTGGGCGTCATGTCCCGCACCCGGTACGAGTGGACGCTGCTGGACTTCGCGATCTGGACGGCCGGCGCGATCACCGTCCCGGTGTACGAGACCTCCTCCGCCGAGCAGGTCGAGTGGATCCTCGGCGACTCCGGCGCGGTCGCCGTCGTCACCGAGACCGACCAGCACGTCAAGGTCGTCGACGAGGTCCGCGGCCGGCTGACCGGGCTGAAGCACACCTGGCAGATCGAGGGCGGCGCGATCGCCGCGCTGGCCGAGGCCGGGAAGGACGTCCCGGACGAGACGGTGCAGGAGCGCCGCTCGACCGCGACCGCCGACTCGATCGCCACCATCGTCTACACCTCGGGCACCACCGGCCGCCCGAAGGGCTGTCAGCTGACGCACGCCAACTTCCTCGCCGAGTGCGGCAACGTGGTGGAACGCCTGGCCCCGCTGTTCCGCACCGGCGACAGCTCCGTCCTGCTGTTCCTCCCGCTGGCCCACGTGCTCGGCCGGATCGCCGAGATCGCCACCGCGATGGCGCCGATCAAGCTGGGCCACGTCTCCGACATCAGGGACGTCACCGCCGAGCTGGCCGCCTTCAAGCCGAGCCTGATCCTGGGCGTGCCGAGAGTCTTCGAGAAGGTCTACAACACCGCCCGCGCCAAGGCCCAGGCCGACGGCAAGGGCAAGATCTTCGACAAGGCCGCCGACACCGCGATCGCCTACAGCCGGGCGCTGGACGCCGGCGGCGCGGGCCTGGTCCTGCGGATCAAGCACGCGGTCTTCGACAAGCTGGTCTACAGCAAGCTGCGCGCCGCCCTCGGCGGCCGGGCCACCCACGCCATCTCCGGCGGCGCCCCGCTCGGCGAGCGGCTGGGCCACTTCTACCGGGGCATCGGCTTCACCGTCCTGGAGGGCTACGGCCTGACCGAGACCTGCGCGGCCACCGCCTTCAACCCGTGGGACAAACCGAAGATCGGCACGGTCGGCCAGCCGGTCCCCGGCGCCTCGGTGCGGATCGCCGAGGACGGCGAGGTCTTCTTCAAGGGCCCGCACGTCTTCACCGGCTACTGGAACAACCCGCAGGCCACCGCCGACACCCTCAAGGACGGCTGGATCGCCACCGGCGACCTCGGCTCGCTGGACTCCGAGGGCTACCTGACCATCACCGGCCGCAAGAAGGAGATCATCGTCACCGCGGGCGGCAAGAACGTCGCCCCGGCCGTGATCGAGGACCGCATCCGGGCGCACGCGCTGGTCGGCGAGGTCATGGTGGTCGGCGACCGCAAGCCCTTCGTGGCCTGCCTGGTCACCGTCGACCCGGACTTCTTCCCCAAGTGGAAGGAGCTCAACGGCAAGCCCGCCACCGCCACGGTGGCCGAGCTGAGCCAGGACCCGGACCTGCTGGCCGCCCTCCAGGCCGCGGTGGACGACGGCAACGCGGCCGTCTCGCACGCCGAGGCGGTCAAGAAGTTCCGCCTGCTGGACACCGAGTTCTCCGAGGAGAGCGGCCACCTGACGCCCTCCCTCAAGCTCAAGCGCAACCTCGTGCTGAAGGACTTCGCCGCCGACATCGAGGCGATCTACCAGAAGTAGCCGCAGGGCCCCGCCTCCGCGGAAGGAGACGGGGCCCGCTCACGTACCTAGGCCTCCAGCAGCGAGGTCAGCCGCCCGGCCAGCAGGTCCCAGCGCCAGGAGCGCTCCACCCAGCGCCGCCCGGCCTCGCCCATCCGCCGCCGCAGCTCCTCGTCGCCCAGCAGCCGGACGATCCGCTCGGCGGCCGCGGCGGCCGAGCCGCCCGGCACCACGTACCCGGTCTCGCCCTCCAGCACCGCGTCCGGCGCGCCGCCGGAGTCGCCCGCGACCACCGGCAGACCGGTCGCCGAGGCCTCCAGGTAGACGATGCCCAGGCCCTCGACGTCCAGCCCCCCGCGCCTGGTCCGGCAGGGCATCGCGAAGACGTCCCCGGCCCCGTAGTGGGCGGGCAGCTCCTCCCACGGCACCGAGCCGGTGAAGCGCACCGAGGCCCGGACTCCCCTGGCGTCGGCCAGCTTCTCCAGGTCCGCCCGGTACGGGCCGCCGCCGACGATCAGCAGCACGGCGTCCGGCACGTCGGCGAGGATCTGCGGCATCGCCTCGATCAGCGTGTCCTGCCCCTTGCGCGGCACCAGCCGGGAGACGCAGACCACCACCGGCCGGTCCGCCAGCCCGAGCCGTCGACGCACCTCGGCGCCCCCCGAGCCCGGGTGGAAGGTCGTCTCGTCCACGCCCGGCGGCAGCTGCACCATCCGGGCCGCGGCCTGCGGCCCGACCGCGCCCGCGATCCGGGACCGGGTGTACTCCCCCAGGTAGGTCAGCACGTCGGTGCCCGCGCCGATCCGCCGCAGCAGCTGCCGGGCGGCCGGCAGCTGGGCCCAGGCGGCCTCGTGCCCGTGGGTCATGCCGAGCAGCCGCGCCGCACCGGCCCGACGCAGCGCGGGCGCCATCAGCCCGAGCGGGGCGGCGGCGCCGAACCAGACCGAGTCGCACTTCTCCGCCCGCAGGATCTCGGCGGCCCGCCGGGTGACCCGCGGTGTGGGAACCATCACCTTCGTCCGGTCCCGGATCACCGGGAACGGCTGCTCGGCGTCGAAGCGGGCCACCTCGGTGCCGTCCCGCCAGGTCGAGGCGTACACCACGATGCTCCCGGCGGGCTGACGTACAGCCATGTTGTGCACGAAGGCCTGGATGCCGCCGGGGCGGGGCGGGAAGTCGTTGGTGACGATCAAGGTTCGGTGCATTCAGGCCACGGCTCGCTTGTCGGGGGGTGCGCGGTGTACCGCTGGGTGATCCGTACGATAGGTCAACACCATGACCCGCCGGGAACGGATCCGCGCACGGCAACCGTTTCACCCCCGGGTCAGTCCTAGAACCTAGGCGGCCGGTGGCGGCCCGGCCCAGCGTGCCGTGCCCGCCCCTCCGACCGCCCGGGCGTCCGTCGCGCGGCGCCTCCGGTGGGACGTCCGAGACGAACGAGGGAGCGCAGTGGAGTTGGCCCCGGCCACCGAGTCCGGTACACCCAGCGGCGCCGCCGGCCCCGGCCCGACGCCGGCCGCCCGGCAGGAGCCGGCCCGTGCCCCCGGCCGCCCGTTCGGGGCGCTCGCCGCACTCGGCGCCACCTGGCTGGCCACCCGGACGGTGCTGGTGCTGCTGATGACCGGCGTGGTCAAGGGGCTCGGCGGGGACATCACCGCCGACGTCTGGATGATCTACCACGCCTGGTACGGCGTCCTGCAGACCGGCACCTTCCCGTTCGACGACGTGACCTGGCAGTACCCGCCCGGCGCGGCCCTGGTGATCCTGCTGCCGGGCCTGCTGCCCTGGTCGTACCTGGTCTCCTTCTGGGTGATCTGCGGGATCGCCGACATCGCCGCCACCGCCCTGCTGGTCCGCACCGGGCTGCGCCGGGGCCGGGCACTGACCGGCGCCTGGATGTGGGTGGTGGCCGTGCCGCTGCTCGGCCCGATGGTCTACAACCGGCTGGACATCATCGTCACCGCGATCGCCCTGGCCGGCCTGCTGGCGCTGATCCGCCGCCCGGCGATCGGCGGGATGCTGCTCGGCCTGGGCGGGATCATCAAGATCTGGCCGCTGCTCGCCCTGATCGGCACCCCCTCCGGCCGCCGCACCCGCCGCGCCTGGACGCTGGCCGCGGCCACCGCCGTCTCGGTGGGCTTCCTGCTCGCGGCCGGGATGAACGGCGCCTTCGGCTTCCTCGCCTTCCAGAAGGAGCGCGGCATCGAGGTGGAGTCGCTCGGCGCGCTGCCGCTGCACTTCGCCCGGCTCGCGGACGCCTGGGACGGCAAGGTCACCATGAACTACGGCTCCCCGGAGATGCTCGGGCCGTGGGTCCCCGTGATCAGCAAGGTGATGATGGCCGGCACCGTGCTGGGCTTCGCCTGGCTGCTGCTCTGGCGCTTCACCGCCAAGCGCCGCAACGCGGCCACCATGTACGACGCGGCGCTCAGCGCGCTGCTCATCTTCACCGTCACCAGCCGGGTGATCAGCCCGCAGTACCTGGTCTGGCTGATCGGCGTCGCCGCGGTCTGCCTGACCGTGCGCGGCAGCAGCCAGCGGCCGGTGGCCCTGCTGATCCTGCTCGCCTGCCCGCTGACGCTGGCCGAGTTCCCGCTGATGTTCAGCCGGATCCTCGCCAGCGAGCCCTGGGGCGTCACCGTGCTCAGCCTGCGCAACCTGCTGCTGCTGGCCGCCACCGTGCTCTCCTGCATCCGGCTCTGGCGCGCCACCCGCGGCCCGGCACAGCTCCCGGCGACGGTGGTGCTGGCCAAGCCCGAGGCGGTGCCCGCCGGCGTCTACCCGGTGCGCCCCGGCATCGCCTACGAGCAGGACCTGCTGGACGGCATCGACCGGCCCGGCACTCCGGCCAGGCAGCGGCCCGGCACCCCGGCCAGGCAGCGGCGCTGAACGACGCGCGCCTTCAACTGCGCAGCGCGGCCACCTCGGCCAGCCAGAACCGGGTGAACTCGGCCAGGCCGACGCCCGGTCCGGCCCGGAGCAGCCGGTCGAGCCGGCGGTCCCGGTCCTCCCCCTGCCCGTCGGCCGCGCCGACCGCCCGGTAGAACGCCACGAGCCGCTCGGGCCCGTAGCGCCGGGCGATCAGCTCGCAGGCGAGCCAGGCCTGCTCGTAGGCCTGGGCGATGCCGTCGGCGCCCGCGGTGAAGTCCCGGTCGGCGGGCAGCGCGGCGGGCAGCCGGCCGGCGGCGACGTCCCGGGCCAGCTCGGGGGCGATCTGCTGCGGGCGCCGGCCGGAGCCCCGGTAGGCGGTCCAGTCGGCGACGCCCTCGGAGAGCCAGAGCGGTGTCCAGGCCCGGGTGTCGGCCCTGGTCGCGACGTGGGTGGCCTCGTGGGTGACGACCACCTGCCGGCCGAAGTCGCTGAGCCGCCCGAACGTCCCGGGGTTGACCAGCACCCGGTCGGCGGGGGTGTGCCAGGGCGCGCCGGCGGCGGCCGAGGTGACCGCCGCCATGCCCGTCCAGCCCGCCGGGTCGACCTCCAGCAGCCGGGCGAACTGCTCTGCGGTGGCGGGCACTTCGAGCAGCAGGCGGCCCGCCCAGCCGGTGCCCCAGACCTCGCTCACGGCGGGCACGGCCCGGTCCGCCACCGCGACCAGGCCGGCCGGGTCGGGCCCGCCGGCCAAGCCGAGCACCAGGCAGTGCGCGCCCGCCGCGGAGCGGGCGGAGCCGAGGTCCCAGAGCGCCGGGGGCCCGCTCGCGCTCTCCTCCCGGTCGACCCGCCAGCTGCCGCCGGCCCGGACCAGGTCGATCCGACGCGGGTACACCACCGGGTAGTCGTCGTACCCGGTGATCCGGACCGCCAGGTCGGCGGCGGCCGTGAGCCGCTCCGGCCCGGCGTCCGCGCCGAGCACCAGGTTGCGGTAGCCGGCCTCGATCGCCGCCGGTCCGGACCAGGAGGGCAGCGCCCGGGCCCGCGTGCCCAGCAGTGCGGCCACCTCGGCCCGCCGGTCCGCCGCCCACCGGCCCGACGCCCGCCCGGCCGCCGAGGGGGCCGCCGGGGCGGCCGGCGGCAGCGACAGCTGGGCCAGCCCGCCGGCCGCGAGCAGCAGCGCACCGCGCCGGGACAGCGTCCGGCGGGCGCCGTCTATCGGGTGGGGGGCGTCGGGGTCGGACGGTGCCGGGCTCAGAGCCGGACCACCCCCGCGACCGGCATCGCGTTGACGCTCTCGTAGCGGACCCTGGCGCCCGGGTAGGGGGCGTGCACGATCACCCCGCCGCCGGCGTACATCCCGACGTGGTGCATGTCCCGGTAGAAGATCACCAGGTCTCCCGGCCGCGCTTCGGAGAGGCTGACCCGCTGCCCGGCGTACGCCTGGGCCTGCGAGGTGCGCGGCAGGGTCACTCCGGCCTGCCGCCAGCTGTAGTACATCAGACCGGAGCAGTCGAAGGCGCGGGGCCCGGTGGATCCGTAGAGGTAGGGCGAGCCGATCATCCGCACCGCGGCGGCCAGCGCGGCCGCCCCGCGTTCGGAGGCGGGCGGGGCCGTGCCGAGGTCCAGCCGGTCGGTGCCCCGGGTGGCGCGCTGCTCGGCCTCCTGGGCGTCCTGGGCGGCCATCCGGGCCCGCTCGGCGACGCCCAGGCTGTTCAGCAGCCGCTGGGCCTTGGTGAGCCGCTGCTGGATCTGCTGCTTGCTGTCGGCGAGCGAGCGGCGGGCCTGGTCGAGTTCGGCGAGCTTGCCGGCGGTCTCGGTGCGGCGCTGGTCGAGTCGGCGCTGGCGGGTGGCCAGTTCGTGCAGGGTCTCCTGCTGCCGCTCGGCGGCCTGGTCGAGGGTGCGGGCCCGGGACAGGTAGCCCTCCGGGTCGGTGGAGAGCATCAGCTGGACGGTCTGGGCCATGCCGCCGCCGCGGTACTCGGCGCCGGCCACGGTGGCGAGGTCGCCGCGCAACTGGTTGAGCTGGTCCTGGGCGACGGCGATCTCGCCCTGGAGGACGGTCGTCTCGCCCTGGAGGCGCTGCTGCGTCTCCAGGGCGGCGTTGTACTTCTCGGACGCCTGCTCGGCCTCGCCGTAGAGCTGTTCCACCTGCGCCTTGACGTCCTTGCGGGTGGGCGTGTCCGGCGCGGCGGGGGCGGCCTGGGCGCTGCCGCCCGCCGTCACGCCCAGGGCGGTGGTGGCGGCCGCGGTCAGCACCAGCGCACGGGCGAGCAGTTGGGGACGACGGTGCACGGGCATGGCGGCAGCGGCTCCGATCCGGCGGTGGGGCCCCGCCGCCGCACCAACGCGGGCGGCCCTGGAAGCGGAGTCCGGTGGCAGACGTTAGCGAGTCCGGGCAACCGAGTCCAAACCCCTGCCAACCCGAATATTTGACCCGTAATCGGACATCAGTCCGAGGCGCCGGAAAAGCCGCAGGCCCGGCCTTCCGTGGTGGAAGGCCGGGCCTGGGAGGGCCTGCGCGGGGATCAGACCCGCACGATGGAGGTCAGCGGCATGTTGCCGACCGCCTCGTAGCGGACCGACGCACCGGGCTTGGGCGCGTGCAGCACCTGGCCGTTGCCGGCGTAGATGCCGACGTGGTGGGCGTCCCCGTAGAAGATCAGCAGGTCGCCGGGCTGGGCCTGGGAGAGGTCGGTGCCGATCCGGGTACCGGCGTGGGCCTGCTCCTGCGAGGTGCGCGGCAGCGCCACGTCGACCTGGTTGAACGCCCAGACCATCAGGCCCGAGCAGTCGAAGGAGCCGGGGCCGGAGGCGCCGTAGACGTACGGGCTGCCGATCTTGGAGGCGGCGATGGACAGCGCCGCGGCGCCGCGCGAGCTGCCGGCGCTCGGCTTGGTGACCGGCGCGGCGGGGGCCTGCGACGCGCTCAGGTCGGTGCGGCTGTTGTCGCGGGAGGAGCGGTCGGCGGCCTGCTGGGCCGCCGCCTGCTGCTGGGCGGCCTTCGCGGCGGCGTCGGCCTTCGCCTTGGCCTCGGCGGCGGCCTTCTCCTCGGCCGCGCGGATCGCCTGGCGCTCCTGCTCGGACAGGGTGTTGAAGAGGTCCTGCGCGGCCTTGAGCTTGCCCTGGACCTCGTCCTTGGCGCTCTTCAGCTGCTGGGTGGTGGTCTCCATCTCGGCGAGCTTGCCCTGGGCCTCGGAGCGCACCTGGTCGAGCTTGCGCTGCTCGTCCTGGAGCTGCTTGAGCTGGCCCTTCTGGGTGCCGCCGGCCTGGTTCAGCGTGTCGGCCTGGCTCAGGAAGGTGTCCGGGCTGGCGGAGAACATCAGCTGGACGGTCTGCGATATGCCGCCGTTGCGGTACTGCTCGCCGGCGATCTCGGCCAGGCCGCCCTGAAGGTCGGTCACCTGTCCCTGCTGCCGCGCCACCTGGTCCTGGAGGTCGGTGACCTGCTTCTGCAGCTGCTGCTGCTTCTCCTGGGCGGCGTTGAGCTTCTCGGTCGCGACCTCGGCCTGCTCGTTGAGCTGGTCGACCTGCTCCTTGACCTGGTCCTTGGTCGGCTGCGGGTCGGCGTGGGCGCCGGACTGCGCGGACAGCGCGACGGCCGCGGCGGCGAAGCCGGTCATGATCGAGACCCGGGTGCGACTAGCGGGCTTGGGACGACGATGGGACGCCACGAAGGCGGACTCCTTCTTCCTACGCCGTCTACCGGGTGAGCTGACGGGTTCGGGCCGGAAGCGTGCCCTACGACGCCTCACGGCCGTTCCACCGGCCGACCTGGCGCCGATTCACCCCGGAGGAACGTGGTTCCCCGGCTCCGTTCGACAGCACCCCCGACTGCTGGGCTCCCCGTCGGGCAGGCACTGGGCCCGCCCCGCTGCGTCACGAACTCGACGGAAACCACCGCCGTCACCCTGGCTGGGCGATCGGGAGTGCGGTGGTTCGGGGCACGACCCTAGTAACTGAACCGTGATCCGTTCAAATCCTTGTCAGAAAAAAGACGGAAGAAGACCAAAGTTCTTTTGTGAATATGACACATAGTGATCACCGCCGTACGCAAAGCTGATCAGTCTTCACCGGGGACTCGCGCGGCGGACAAAACCCGAACGCCACCCCCGGCCGGAGGGTGGCGTGGATCACAGGCCCGGACGGGGCCCTTCGGGCGTGTCGGACCGTCAGACCCGGCGGATCGTGTTGATCGGCATCGCGTCGACCTTCATCACCTTCACCACGTCGCCGGTGTGCGGCGCGTGCACCACCATGCCGTTGCCGATGTACATCCCGACGTGGTGCCGGTCGGGGCCGTAGATGACCAGGTCGCCCGGCTGGGCCTGGTCCAGCGTGACCTTGGTGCCGACGTTGCCCTGCTCCTGCGAGGTACGCGGCAGCGAGACGCCGGCCTGGCCGTACGCCCAGACCATCAGGCCCGAGCAGTCGAAGGTGGTCGAGCCGGTGGCGCCCCACACGTACGGCGAGCCCTGCTTGCTCATCGCCTTGGCGACGGCCACGCCCGCGTAGCCGCCGGCCTGCGGGAGGCTGCCGAGGTCGGCCCGGTCGCTGCCGCGCGAGGCGCGGTCGTCCTGCTGCTGCTGGGCCCGCAGCGCGGCGCGGTCGGAGGCGCTGAGCGAGTTCAGCAGGTCCTGCGCGGCCTTGAGCTTCTGGTTGACGTCCGTCTTGGCCTGGTTCAGGTCCTTGGTGGTGGAGTCGAGCGAGGCCAGGACGGCGGCGGCCTCGGACTTCTCCTGGTCCAGCCGGCGCTGCTGGTCCAGCAGCCCCTTGAGCGCCTCGGACTCGCTGGCGCTGGCCTGCTGGGCGCTGGACGCCTTCTCCAGGTAGCCGGACGGGTCCGAGGAGAGCATCAGCTGGACGGACGGGTCGATGCCGCCGGTGCGGTACTGCTCGCCCGCCACGCCGGCCAGGCCGGTCTGGAGCTGGGTCATCTCGTCCTGGCTGCGGGCCACCTTGTCCTGCAGCTGGTCGGACTGCTTGCGGAGCTGGTCGGCCCGCTCCTTGGCGCCGTTGTACTTCTCCGCCGCCTGCTCCTGGTCCTGCTGGAGCTGGTCGATCTGCGCCTTGACGTCGCTCTTGCTGGGCTGGGGCGCGGCGTGCGCGGCGACCTGCGCGGAGAGGGCGACCGCGGTCGCCGCGGCAGCGGTGAGCACGGAGACCCGGGCGCGGCTCGGCTGCTTGGGACGGCGGTGGGAGGCCAAGGGAATTGCTCCTTCTTCCATCGGCCTCACCCGATCAGGTGAGAATCCGGAAAATAGGTTTGACGCCACACCCTAGGGAAGATCCACGGGTTTTGCCACTCCCCCGAAGGCGTGAACTCCACTTCCCCCGCAGGCTTCACCGGATGTGCACACCGCCGCAAACCGGGCGCTGACCAGGCGTCATTCCGTCGAGGCAGCCGTCAGGGCCGCGCCAGCCGGTTCAGCAGCAGAACGGAGGCCACGGGGCGCGCGCCCGCCTTCCGCACGCCCTCCGCGACCTCCCGGTCGGTGGACACCACCACCACCGGACGCCCCTGCGGCTCGGCCCGCACCAGACGGCGGATCAGCTCGTCCGCGGTCTCGCCGGTCCGGCTGAACCGCACCCGCACCCCCCGCGGTGGCGCCATGATCACCGGAACGTCCAGGTCCTGCCCGTCGAACACGCAGGTGACCTCCGCCTGCGTGCGCTGGGCCAGCATCGCCAGCCCGCCCAGCAGCCGGATCCGCTGCTGCTCCAGCGGCAGCGTCGGATAGCCCGTCTTGGTCACGTTGTAGCCGTCCACCACCAGGTGCACCTGCGGGATCGCCAGCAGCTGGTCCAGCAGCGCCGGATCGTCGTCGGCCAGACCGCGCCGGGCCACGTCGTGCGGCGAGGCCGCCCCCGGCACCACCGCCTCCACCAGGTCCCCCGGCCGGATCTGGGAGACCGGCAGCGCCAGCTCCCGCTGGAGCCCCTGCGCCGACTGCAGCACCGTGTCCAGCAGCAGCCGCAGCCGCATGTCCTCGACGCTGCGTCCCTCGCGGGCCGACCGGCGGCCCTGCTCGGCCGCCGTCTCCAGCTCGCCGACCCGGTGCCGCAGCCGCCGCGCCTCGGACTCCGCGGCGCCGCGCTCGGCGGCCGCCTGCGCCCTCGCGGCCTCCAGCTCGGCGGTCAGCCGCCTGGTCTCGGCCTGCGCCCGGCGGGTGTCGCTCTCCAGCGAGCGCACCTTCTTCCGCAGCGACTCGGCCTCCCGGCGGACGTCCTCGGACTCCGCACGCTGCCGCTCCAGGTCCGCCCGGGCGGCGGACCGCAGCTCGGCGAGCTCCGCCTGCAGCTTCTCCACCAGCCGGGTGGCCTCGGCGGCCGCGCCCTCGGCGCCGGCCCGCTCGGCCTCCTCCCCGGCCTCGGCCACCAGCCGGCTCCAGCCGGCCGACCGCACCAGGTAGGCGGCGGCCGCGACGTCCATCGGATCGGCGGCGCCCGGGACGCTGCCCGACTCCAACGCCTTCACCAGGTCCGGCTGGCCCAGCCTCAGCCGCTCCGCTATCCGCACCCGGAACGCCGGCTCCGACTCCAGCGCCGCGGCCAGCGCCGTGGCCGCGTACTTGGCCCGCCGGGCCGGGGTGAACTTGACGTACTGGCGCAGGCTCTGCGGGAGCTCGCCGGGCGGCAGCCCGCCGAGCGCGTCCGAGGCCAGGCCGACCACGCGCCGGCGCACGCCTTCGGGCAGCGGCCGGTCCAGCTTCTCGGCAGCACGCTCCGCCACCGCCTCGCCGGAACCCACCGCCTCGCCGGAGCCCACCGCCTCATCGGAACCCGCCGCCTCGCCGACGGCCGCGGGCCCGGACGGGGCCGCGTCGGCGGCCTGCGCCTGCGCGGCGGCAGCAGGCTGAAGCCCCTGCGCTTCGGCGGGCTCCCTCGCTGCGTCCACCACGTCCTCGGCTCCGATCCTGGTCCTACGGGGTCACGGCCCGCGGCCGCCGCCCTGTCGTCACGCTCCGTGCGTCCTGTCTGTATTGTCCCAGCGCGGCGGGCAGGCGCGCCGCGCACCCGCCCCCCGCGCCGTCGGGCGTCAACCCTGCTCGGCGGAGGCCTCCGCGCTCTCGGCGCCCGGACGGGCCACCAGCTCGACCTGGTCCACGGCGTTGCACCAGCGGCAGCGCACCGACTCGATCGTCTCGCTCAGCACCTCGGTCTCCTCGACCTTGGACTCGCCGGCCAGGTCGAAGTGCAGGAACTCGGTGACCCGCGCGGTGCGGGTCACGTCGAAGCGGGTGAGGTTTCCGCACAGGGTGCAGCGCCAGCGCGTCTCGGCGGTCAGGGCGGGGACGGTCATCGGGGGTCCTCTCGGGTGGTCCCTGGGTGGGCTAGGCGCTCCCCCCGGGGCCCCGGCGTCGGCGGCGGGAGGCGGGATTGCCCGCCCCAAGCCTATTGCCTGAGGCAACCATCCCGGCCACCAGTCAGGAGAACGAGCGGGCTAGTCCACCTGCCGTACAAGGCCGTGTCACACGCCCGACACGGAGGGATGCTTGGCCGCATGGCACTGACGGCCCCCGGGCACACCGACGCGCGGGGCGAACGCCCGTCCGTGCCCGCCCCGGCGGTCACCTACGCCCTGATCGCGGTCAACACCCTGGTGTTCCTGCTGGGCCCGGCCGCCGGGCTCAATCCGCTGTACGGCACCGGCCAGTCCCGGCTCTGCGCGGAGCAGCGGTACGAGCAGCGCTGGGGCGTCATCCCCGCCGAGGTGCTGGCCGGCCGCCCGCTGACCGCCGAGCAGCTGGCCCAGGCCCCCGACCCGGCCCCGGGCTGCCCGGCCGCGCCCACCCCGGCCAAGCACCCGGCGCTGTCCGTCCTCACCGGGCTCTTCGTGCACGCGGGCTGGCTGCACCTGCTGGGCAACCTGCTCTTCCTCCACGTCTTCGGCCCCACCGTCGAACAGCGGCTGGGCCGGGCCCGGTTCGCCCTCTTCTACCTGGCCGCCGGCAGTCTGGCCACGTACGGCTTCGCCCTCGCCGAGGCGCACTCCCCGGGCTCCACCCGGGTGCTGATCGGAGCCTCCGGCGCGATCTCCGCCGTCCTCGGCGCCTACCTGCGCTTCCATCCGCGCGCCCGGGTGACGACGCTCGTCCCGCTGCTGCTGTTCCTGCCGCTGCGCTTCCCGGCCTGGCTGGTGCTCGGCCTCTGGTTCGCCCTGCAGTGGTGGTCGGTCCACTCGGCCGGGCCCGGGGTGGCCTATCTGGTCCACGTGATCGGCTTCGCGGCGGGCTTCCTCTACGCCTGCACGGCGGTCAGCCACCCCCCGAGACGACCCGGCTGACGCCCGATACGCTGGCGGCACCCCACAAAGGAGCCCGAACAGTGATCACCGCCATCGTCCTGATCAAGACCAGTGTCGACCGCATCCCGGAGATCGCCGAGGCCATCGCGGCCATCGAGGGCGTCAGCGAGGTGTACTCGGTGACCGGTGGCTACGACCTGGTGGCGATGGTCCGGGTGCGCCGGCACGACGATCTGGCCGCGGTCATCCCGGGCCGGCTGAACAAGGTCCCGGGCGTGGCCCACACCGAGACCCAGATCGCCTTCCGCACCTACTCCCAGCACGACCTCGAGGCCGCCTTCGCCCTCGGTCTGGACGAGTAGGCCCCTCAGCCCTGCCGACCGGGCCCCTCAGCCCTGCCGACGCCCCCGGTCGACCTCCACGGTGGCGACGCAGCGTCCGCCCTCGTTGCGGTAGTTCCACGCGGCACCGTCCGTGACCAGCTCGCGGACGGCGGTCAGGAAGCGGTCGACGTGCTCGTCCGGGGTCCCGGCCCCGAAGCTCACCCGGATCGCGTTCAGGCTGCGCTCGCCGGGCAGCGACGGCTCGGGCGCCCCGCACTCGGAGGGGGAGACCTCTTCGTCCCCGAGCAGGGTGCGCAGCAGCGGGTGCGCACAGAACAGGCCGTCGCGGACCCCGATGCCGTACTCGGCGGACAGCGCGGCCGAGAAGTGCGAGCTGTTCCAGCCCTGGACGACGAAGGACAGCACGCCCACCCGGGCCGCCTCGGCACCGAACAGGTTCAGCACCTTGACCTGCGGGATCTCCGCCAGCCCGGCGGTCAGCCGGGCGATCAGCTGCCGCTCCCGGGCCTCCAGCGCGTCGAAGCCCGCCTCGCTCAGCGCCCGGCAGGCCGAGGCGATCGCATAGGCGCCGATGACGTTCGGCGAGCCGGCCTCGTGCCGGGCCGGGCCGGAGTGCCACTGGACGGCCACCGAGCCGTCGGTCTCCCGGGCCACCGTCCGGGTCGCCCCGCCGCCGGCCAGGTACGGGTCGGCCGCGTCCAGCCAGTCCGCCCGGCCGGCCAGCACACCGGCGCCGAAGGGCGCGTAGATCTTGTGGCCGGAGAAGGCGATCCAGTCGACGTCCAGCTCGCGCACCGAGACCCGGTGGTGCGGGGCCAGCTGGGCGGCGTCCAGCACCACCCGGGCGCCGTGCCGGTGCGCGGTCCCGGTCAGCTCGGCGACCGGCCACAGCTCGCCGGTCACGTTGGAGGCTCCGGTGACGCAGAGCAGCTTGGGGCCCTCGGGCGCCTCGGCGAGCGCGGCGTCCAGGGCGGCGACCGCCTCGGCGTGCGAGCGCGGCGCGCGCAGGTAGTGGACGTCGAGCCCGGCGTGCGCCCAGGGCAGCAGCGAGGCGTGGTGCTCGGTCTCGAAGGCGAACACCCGGGTCCCGGCCGGGACGGCCGAGGCGAGCAGGTTCAGCGAGTCGGTGGTGGCCCGTGTGAAGACCACCTGGTCGCCCTCACGCAGGTCGAGGAACTCGGCGACGGTGCGGCGGCTCTGCTCGAACAGGTCGGTGGACAGCTGGGAGAGGTACCCGGCGCCGCGGTGCACGCTGCCGTAGTAGGGGGCGTAGGCGGAGACGTCGTCCCAGACCCGCTGGAGCGCCGGGGAGCTGGCCGCGTAGTCGAGGGCCGCGTACCCGACCTTCTCGCCGCTGGCGAGCGGGACCTGGACGTCGTGGCCGAGGACGGCGAGGGGGGCGCAGATTTCGGTGGCGACGGACATGAGGATGCACTCCTTCTGGGGGTGTGGGACCCCGGGAGTACTGGTCGTCGGGCGTCCGCGCTTGCCGCACGGACGATTCGCCGAGCGACCCGGTCCTCACCCAGGGCACCCCGCCACGGACGGAGGGTTGCCGGACAGCAAGCTGGGGCTTGACGCTGTCACTCATGACCTGGCCAAGACTCTAGGTCGCGCCCAGCGAGTGGTCAAACAGGCATCCACCATCCGGACAGCCGAGGAGCCCGCGCCGACGTTGCGGCGCGGGCTCCCAAGTACCGCCTCACATCCGGCTGGTGGCCTCCGACCAACGCCGCAGCAGCTCCTGCGCCGCGCCCGAATCGATGGCCTGCTCCGCCCGCGCCATGCCGGCCGCGAGCTGTTCGGTGAGCGGCGCCTCGCCCAGGTCGAGCGCGACCAGCGCCGCCGCCGTGTTCATCAGGACGGCGTCCCGTACGGCCCCGCGCTCGCCCGCCAGCAGCCGACGCGCGACCTCGGCGTTGTACGAGGGGTCCGCCCCGCGCAGCGCCTCGATGCCGACCAGCTCGACGCCGACGTCCCGCGGGTCGAAGGTGGTCTCGGTGACGGTCCCGTCCCGCACGATCCACACCTGCGAGGTGGTGGTGATGGTCAGCTCGTCCAGGCCGTCGTCGCCCCGGAAGACCAGGCCGGTCGAGCCGCGCCGGGCGAGCACGCCGGCGATCAGTGCGGCGAGCCGGGTGTCGAAGCAGCCGATCGCGTGCGAGGTGACCTTGGCCGGGTTGGTCAGCGGGCCGAGGATGTTGAACGCGGTCGGCACCCCGAGGTCGCGCCGGGCGGTGGCGGCGTGCCGCATCGACGGGTGGAACTTGGCCGCGAAGCAGAAGGTCAGCCCGACCTCCTCGGCGATCTCGGCGACCCGCCGGGCCGACAGGTCGAGGCGGACGCCGAGCTTCTCCAGCACGTCCGAGGAGCCGCTGGCCGAGGAGGAGGCCCGGTTCCCGTGCTTGACCACCTTGGCGCCGGCCGCGGCCGCGACGATCGCCGACATGGTGGAGATGTTGACGGTCTTGGCCCGGTCCCCGCCGGTGCCGACGATGTCCACGGCCGGGCCGGGGATGTCCAGCGGCTCGGCGTGCGCGTACATCGCGTCCACCAGGCCGGTGATCTCGTCGACCGTCTCTCCCTTGGCCCGCAGCGCCACCATGAACCCGGCCACCTGGACGGGGGACGCCTCGCCGCTCATGATCCGGTCCATCGCCCACGCGGTGGCCGAGCGGTCGAGGTCCTCCCCCTTCAACAGCGCCGCCAGGACGTCCGGCCAGGTGCGGACCACCTGCGCGGGTGCGGTACCACCGTTCGCAGGGTTCACGTTCACCATGGCTGACTCCAGCTGTTGTCGGGTTCCCCGCGTCGGGGGGACGTCCGTACGGATGGAGTCAGCCTATCGACCAGTCGGGTTCCCGCGGCGGCGTCTTCTCTAGTCGTGAGACGGCACCGCTCAGCGGCTGACGGGCGCCCGCTTGGCCAGCCGTGCCCGCAGCAGGGTGGCGACCGCGCCGGCCAGCGCCACCGGGTCCACCGGGCGGGAGATCGCGGCGTCGGCCCGGCTCCAGGCGGCCAGCCAGGAGTCCTGCGGCCGGCCGATCAGCACCAGCACCGGCGGGCAGCCGTAGATCTCGTCCTTGAGCTGGCGGCCGAGCCCGAGCCCGCCGGCCGGCACCGCCTCGCCGTCCAGGATGCAGAGGTCCACGCCGCCCTTCTCCAGTGCCTTCAGCACCGCCGGGGTGGTCGCGCACTCCAGGTAGGACAGTTCCGGAAGGTCCTCGACGGGCCGGCGGCCGAGTGCCGTCAGCACCTGCTCGCGGGTGTTGCGGTCATCGCTGTAGACGAGGACGGTGAGCGTCTCGTCGGTCGTGTACGCCATGGGCCCTGCTCCCTCAAGTGTGATCCGGACCACGTTCGCCTGATCCGGATGCTACTCCCGATCACCCGTCGCCGAGTCCCCCTCGCGGACCTTCCTCCTCAAGCCGCCGCGCCCGCGACTCACCCGCCCGGAGGACGGCCCGTCACCCGGACCCGTCCAGACCACCCGTACGGCCGATAAGGGGCCCGCGCATTACCCCCGGAGGCTCCGCCAAGCGTGCAACGACGCGCTGGGCAACGGGGTCGCGGGCCCCTTCGAGGAACCGTCAGAAAAGGGACACGCCGCTGCTCAGCCGCCATTGGGGTCCCCCACCGCCCCTCAGGGGGGCATACCGCACGCACCGGACACTCCGAGGGACACCCCCCGGCGTGAAGACGGAATAAGGGACCGACATAATGTCCGTCGTGGCGACAGCAACAGCAGTAGAAACCGGGCACGCGCACGGATCGGTCAACCGGCCGAACATGGTCAGCGTCGGAACGATCGTCTGGCTCAGTTCCGAGTTGATGTTCTTCGCGGCCCTCTTCGCGATGTACTTCACGCTCCGCTCCGTCAAGGGAGCCGAGTTCTGGACCGAGAAGGCGCACGCCCTCAACGTGCCCTTCTCCTCGGTCAACACCACGATCCTGGTGCTCTCCTCGCTGACCTGCCAGCTCGGCGTGTTCGCTGCCGAGCGCGGGGACGTGAAGAAGCTCCGCTCGTGGTTCGTCATCACCTTCGTGATGGGCGCGATCTTCATCGGCGGCCAGATCTTCGAGTACACCGAGCTGGTCAAGAAGGACGGCCTCTCGCTGTCCTCCGACCCGTACGGCACGGTGTTCTACCTGACCACCGGCTTCCACGGTCTGCACGTGACGGGTGGTCTGATCGCCTTCCTGCTGGTCCTGGGACGGACGTACGCAGCCAAGCGCTTCACGCACGAGCAGGCCACCGCCGCGATCGTCGTGTCGTACTACTGGCACTTCGTCGACGTCGTGTGGATCGGCCTGTTCGCGACCATCTACCTGATCAAGTAACCAGCTGATCAGGTCGCTGGCCACCGGCTTCGGTCCCCGCCCTCACCGGCGTCGGGCCGATTCTGCCGGTGGGCGACGCTCCCACCGACCGACCGCGCGCGCAGCCCTAGACAGGCAGCCTCGTGCCGGCCAGACCGGCCGCCGGGTGCACCCACCAGTCGACCAGATCCTGACACCGGGGTTATTCCGTGAAAAAGCTCTCCGCACGACGGCGCCACCCATTGGCGGCGCTGGTCGTCCTACTTCTCGCCCTGGCGGCAACCGGGGGGCTGTACGCCGCGTTCGCGCCCGCCGACAAGGCGCAGGCCGACGTCGCCGCGCAGTCGCTCGCGATCGATGAGGGCAAGAAGCTCTTCGCCGTGGGCTGCTCCTCGTGCCACGGCCTGAACGGCCAGGGCAGCAGCGACGGTCCGAGCCTGGTCGGCGTCGGCTCCGCCTCTGTCGACTTCCAGGTCGGTACCGGCCGCATGCCGGCCCAGCAGCCCGGCGCCCAGGTGCCGCGCAAGAAGAACATCTACTCGCAGGCGGAGATCGACCAGCTCGCCGCCTTCGTCGCTTCGCTCGGCCCCGGCCCGGTGACGCCGACCCCGGAGCAGTACACCTCGACCAACCCGGACGACATCTCCAAGGGTGGCGAGCTGTTCCGCACCAACTGCGCCCAGTGCCACAACTTCGCCGGCCAGGGCGGTGCCCTGACCAAGGGCAAGTACGCCCCGTCGCTGGAGGGCGTGGACGCCAAGCACATCTACGAGGCCATGCAGACCGGCCCGCAGAACATGCCGTCGTTCCCGGACACCACCATGCCCGAGGAGCAGAAGAAGCAGATCGTGGCCTTCGTCCGCCACACCACCTCCGATGAGCCCAACCCCGGTGGTCTCACGCTCGGCAGCCTCGGTCCGGTGACCGAGGGTCTGTTCGGCTGGATCTTCGGTCTCGGCACGCTCATCGCGGTCGCGATCTGGGTCGCCGCCCACACCACCAAGGCCAAGAAGTCATGAGCCACGACATGTCAGAAGAGAAGCTGCCGGAGTCACACGGCTCCGCCGGTGACGTCGCCGCACACGGCGACCCGTTCGCCGACCCGGGCCTTCCGGCCCACGAGCCCCGCCGCACCGACATCGACGAGCGGGCCGCCCAGCGGGCCGAGCGCCAGGTCTCGCTGATGTTCGTGGTCTCGATGCTCGCCACCATCGGCTTCATCGCCTCGTACGTGGCCATCGACCCGGACAAGATCGTCTACATCTTCCCGCTCGGTCACGTCAGCGCGCTGAACTTCGCGCTCGGCATGACCCTGGGCGTCGCGCTGTTCATGATCGGCGCGGGTGCGGTCCACTGGGCCCGCACGCTGATGTCGGACGTCGAGCTGCCGGCCGAGCGCCACCCGATCGAGGCTGACGACGAGGTCCGCGCGGACGTCATCGAGCAGTTCAAGACCGGTGCCGCCGAGTCCGGCTTCGGCCGCCGCAAGATGATCCGCAACACCCTCATCGGCTCCATGGCGCTGGTCCCGCTCTCCGGCGTGGTCCTGCTCCGCGACCTCGGGCCGCTGCCCGAGAAGAAGCTGAAGGAGACGGGCTGGAACGAGGCGACCCCGGCCCAGCCCCTGCAGCTCATCAACATGAACACCAACCTGCCGATGAAGGCCGAGGACATCGTCATCGGCTCGCTGACCTTCGCCATGCCCGAGGGTCTGCACGTCCACGACGAGGACTTCCAGCAGGCGATCGCCAAGGACGCCCTGATGCTGGTGCGCATCGCACCGGACGACATCAAGGACGACCGGTCGCGGGAGAAGGGCTTCGAGGGCATCCTCGCCTACTCCAAGATCTGCACCCACGTCGGCTGCCCGATCAGCCTGTACGAGCAGCAGACCCACCACGCGCTCTGCCCCTGCCACCAGTCGACCTTCGACCTGGCGGACGGCGCGCGCGTGATCTTCGGCCCGGCCGGCCACCCGCTGCCGCAGCTGAAGATCATCACTGACGAGAAGGGCTACCTGGTCGCCACCGGCGACTTCGACGAGCCCGTCGGCCCGAGCTACTGGGAGCGTGCTCGATGAGTACGAGCAGCACCACCGGTGCCGCCAAGCCCGCCAGCACGCGCGCCAAGCCCGCCAACAAGTGGGAGGCCGCTGCTGACTGGACGGACGGCCGGGTGGGGATCTACTCCCTCGCCAAGGCCAACCTGCGCAAGATCTTCCCGGACCACTGGTCCTTCATGCTGGGCGAGATCTGCCTCTACACGTTCGTCATCATCATCCTGACCGGTGTCTATCTGACGCTGTTCTTCAAGCCGTCGATGGCCGAGGTCGTCTACAACGGCTCGTACGTACCGCTCAAGGGCATCGGGATGTCCGAGGCGTACGCCTCGACGGTGGACATCAGCTTCGAGGTCCGCGGCGGTCTGCTGATCCGGCAGATCCACCACTGGGCCGCCCTGGTCTTCGTGGCCGCGATGCTCGTGCACATGATGCGCGTGTTCTTCACCGGCGCGTTCCGCAAGCCGCGTGAGATCAACTGGGTCTTCGGCTTCCTGCTGCTGATCCTGGGCATGTTCGACGGCTTCTTCGGCTACTCGCTGCCGGACGACCTGCTGTCGGGTACCGGTATCCGGTTCATGGAAGGCGCGATCCTCGCCGTCCCGCTGGTCGGCACCTACATCCAGATGTTCCTGTTCGGGGGCGAGTTCCCCGGCCACGACATCGTGCCGCGCTTCTTCACGATCCACGTGCTGCTGATCCCGGGCATCATGCTCGGCCTGCTGGTGGCCCACCTGATCCTGGTCTTCTACCACAAGCACACCCAGTGGGCGGGCCCGGGCAAGACCGAGAAGAACGTCGTCGGCATGCCGCTGATGCCGGTCTACATGGCCAAGGCCGGTGGCTTCTTCTTCCTGGTGTTCGGTCTGATCGCCGCCATCTCGGCGATCGCCACGATCAACCCGATCTGGGCGTATGGCCCGTACCGCCCGGACCAGGTGTCCACGGACGCCCAGCCCGACTGGTACATGGGCTTCTCCGAAGGCCTGATCCGCGTCATGCCGGGCTGGGAGGTCGGCCTGTGGGGCCACACCCTGAACCTGGGTGTCTTCATCCCGCTGATGATCTTCCCGCTGGTCCTGGTCTCGATCGCGGTCTACCCGTTCATCGAGGGCTGGATCACCGGCGACAAGCGCGAGCACCACATCCTGGACCGCCCGCGCAACGCGCCCGTCCGCACCGCGCTCGGCGCCGCCTGGATCAGCCTGTACCTGGTGCTGCTGGTCGGTGGTGGCAACGACCTGTTCGCCACCCACCTGCACCTGTCGATCAACTCGATCACCTACTTCGTCCGCGTCGGCTTCTTCGCGGTCCCGGTCATCACCTTCATCATCACCAAGCGCTGGTGCCTCGGCCTCCAGCGCCGGGACAAGGAGAAGGTGCTGCACGGCCGCGAGACGGGCGTCATCAAGCGCCTGCCGCACGGCGAGTTCGTCGAGGTGCACGCCCAGCTGCCGCAGAAGGACCTGTACAAGCTCACCGCGCACGAGCAGGTCCAGCCGGTCGAGCTGCCGGCCCAGACGGACGAGAACGGCGTGGCCGGCAAGGCCGGCCTGATCGGCCGCACCCGGGCCAAGCTGTCCCGCGGCTTCTACGGCGGCGGCGCCCAGATCCCCAAGCCGACCTCCGAGGAGCACCACGAGATCACCAGCGGCCACGGCCACCACTGATCCCGTACGCCCCGCAGCGTCACACCCGAGGGCCGCTGACCAGAGTTCTTCTGGTCGGCGGCCCTCGGGCTTTCCCGTCCCCCGTCCGCACCCTCCAGGAGCTCCCGTGCAGCTGTCCGTCGACCCCGCCGCCGCCACTCCCCCGTACGAGCAGATCCGGGCCCAGATCGCCGAGCGGGCCCGTTCCGGCGAACTGCCGACCGGGCTGCGGCTGCCCACCGTCCGGGCCCTGGCCGAGGAGCTGGGGCTGGCCGCCGGGACGGTCGCCCGAGCGTACCGGGAACTGGAGGCGGACGGCGTGGTGGAGACCCACGGCCGGCGCGGCACGCTGATCGCGGCCACCGGCGACACCGCGCACCGGCTGGCCGCCGCGGCCGCCGCCGAGTACGCCGAGCGGGCGACCCGGCTCGGGCTCCCGCGGGCGGACGCGCTGGCCGCCGTGGACGCCGCCCTGCGGCTGGCCTACCAGGAGGCCTGAGAAGGCGCTCCAGGGGCCCTCAGGCCTCCGGGCGGATCATCCCCGAGGCGTGGGCCTGGGAGGGCGGCACGGTGGTGCTGACGGGCTGCCCGAGGGCGCTGTGCTTGATCCAGTCCGTCCAGGAGATGTTCCAGTCCCCGAAGCCGTTGCCGAAGGGCTCCATGGTGGCGCCGCGGCTGTTCACCACCGTCACCAGGTCCCCCACCCTGGTGTTCTGGAAGTACCACTTGGCGTTCTCGGTGCTCATGCCGGTACAGCCGTGGCTGACGTTCTCCAGGCCCTGCGAGCGGACCGACCAGGGCGCCGCGTGGACGTACTCGCCGCTCCAGGTGACCCGGGTGGCCCACTCCACGTTGAGGTCGTAGAACTCAGAGCTCCCGGCCTTTATCCCGATCGTCTCGCCGTTCATCCGGACGGACCGCTCCTGGCCGAGCACCACCTTGACGCCGTTGCGGGTGTCGAAGCCGGGCTTGCCGGTGGTCACCGGGATGCTCCGGAGCAGCTCGCCGTCACGGCTGAGGGTGAGCAGGTGGGCGGCCGCGTCGACCACCGTCTCGACCCGTGCCCCGATCCGCAGGCCCAGCGTGCTGCGGTCGCCGCCGTAGAGGCCGTCCGCGATCCGGACGCCGGTGCCGTCGAAGGCCAGCGAGACGGTGGTGCCGGCCGGCCAGTACTCCTGCGGGCGGAAGTGCAGTTCCTTGTCGCCCACCCAGTACCAGGCGCCGGTGACGGCGGGCTGGGAGCTGACGGTCAGGACGCGCTCGACCTCCTGGCGGGCCTGCGGGTCCTGCACCGCCTCGGAGAGCTGCACGGTGAGCGGCTGGCCGACGCCGTAGATGCCGCTGCCGGAGGAGTCCGGGCCCAGCTTGGCGGTGAGCAGGCGCTGGGCGGCGAGGGTGCTGAAGTCCGCCGTGGTGTCGCCGCGGCCGCCCTTGCCGTCGTCGGCGGCGATCCGCACCGAGTAGTCGGTGTCGGCCTTCAGCCGGCCGGTGGTCTGCCAGCTGCGCTGGTCCTCGGCGAGCTGACCGGCCACCACCCGGCCGTCCGGGCCGGTCACGGTGACGTCGGTGAGCCGGCTGCCGGGCACGGACGTCACCGTGACCGGTTTGGAGGGGTCGACCTTGCCCTCGCCCTCGGCCGAGAGATGGACGAGCACGGCCGCGTCGATCCGGTGGGGGCCGACCGCCTCGCCGCCGCCGGACGAGCAGGCGGCCAGCGGGGCCAGTACTGCGAGGGTCAGCGAGATGCCGCCGATACCTGCGATTCCGCGCCTGTCGGCCATGAAACGCCTCCGAGGGTCCGCACGATTGCTCAGATCGTAGGAACGAGGCCCGCCGAAGCGACATCGGAGCGCCCCCGCGTTCACCCGGGTGAGTGAGTTCGTCACCCTGGAGACGCAACGGGGCCGGTCCTCCCCGTGCGGGAGGACCGGCCCTGTCGTCGTCGGCGGAACCCGGGAACCTACTGGTTCTGGTTCTCGCCCCGGTAGAACTCGAAGACCCAGCCGAAGAGGCCGATCAGGATGATCGGGATCGACCAGAACAGCAGCCACCAGCCGAAGATCACTCCGAGGAACGCCAGCGAGCCGCCGATCGCCAGGGAGAGCGGCTGCCAGCTGTGCGGGGCGAAGAAGCCCAGCTCGCCGGCGTCGTCCGCCACCTCGGCCTCGGGGTTGTCACCCGCGCCGCTGTCCACCCGGCGGGCGGTGAAGGCGAGGTAGTACCCGATGAAGGCGCAGAGCGCGAAGGCGAGGAACAGCGCCGTGGTGCCGGCCGCCTCGATCCCGTGCTCCGAGTGGTTGGTCCACAGGCCGTAGGTGACGGCCATCGCGAGGACGAAGACCGCCAGCCCGAGGAAGATCTTTCCCTGTTCCTTCATCAGACGTCGCCCTCCTTCTTGCCCTTGTCCAGCTTCGGGGCGTCGTACTTCGCCGGGGTCACGCCGGCGAGGTGCTTGGCCGGCTCACCGTGGTTCTCCAGGTAGTCCAGCGCGGCGATCTCCGGGTGGTGGAGGTCGAAGGCCGGGGATTCGGAGCGGATCCGGGGCAGGGTGAGGAAGTTGTGCCGCGGCGGCGGGCAGGAGGTCGCCCACTCCAGCGAGCGGCCGTAGCCCCACGGGTCGTCGACCTCGACCTTCTCGCCGTACTTGGCCGTCTTCCACACGTTGTAGAGGAACGGCAGCATCGAGGCGCCGAGCACGAACGAGCCGATGGTCGAGACGGTGTTCAGCGTGGTGAAGCCGTCCGAGGCCAGGTAGTCGGCGTAGCGGCGGGGCATGCCCTCCGCGCCGAGCCAGTGCTGGACCAGGAAGGTGGTGTGGAAGCCGAAGAACAGCGTCCAGAAGGTGATCTTGCCGAGGCGCTCGTCCAGCATCTTGCCGGTCATCTTCGGCCACCAGAAGTGGAAGCCGGCGAACATCGCGAAGACGACGGTGCCGAAGACCACGTAGTGGAAGTGGGCGACGACGAAGTACGAGTCCGAGACGTGGAAGTCGATCGGCGGGGAGGCCAGCAGCACACCGGTCAGACCACCGAAGAGGAAGGTGACCAGGAAGCCGACCGTCCAGAGCATCGGCGTCTCGAAGCTCAGCGAGCCCTTCCACATGGTGCCGACCCAGTTGAAGAACTTCACACCGGTCGGGACCGCGATCAGGAAGGTCATGAAGGAGAAGAACGGCAGCAGCACCTGCCCGGTGACGTACATGTGGTGCGCCCACACCGTCACCGACAGACCGGCGATCGCGATGGTGGCCGCGATCAGGCCGGAGTAGCCGAACATCGGCTTGCGGCTGAAGACCGGGATGATCTCCGACACGATGCCGAAGAACGGCAGCGCGATGATGTACACCTCGGGGTGGCCGAAGAACCAGAACAGGTGTTGCCACAGCATCGCCCCGCCGTTGGCGGGATCGAATACGTGGGCCCCGAATTTACGGTCCGCCTCCAGGGCGAACAGCGCGGCGGCCAGGACCGGGAAGGCCAGCAGGACCAGCACGGCGGTCAGCAGGACGTTCCAGACGAAGATCGACATCCGGAACATCGTCATGCCGGGGGCGCGCATGCAGATGATCGTGGTGATGAAGTTGACCGCACCGAGGATCGTGCCGAAGCCGGAGAAGGCCAGGCCCATGATCCACATGTCGGCGCCGACGCCCGGCGAACGGACCGCGTCCGACAGCGGGGAGTAGGCGAACCAGCCGAAGTTGGCCGCGCCGTTCGGGGTCAGGAAGCCCGCCACCGCGATGGTCGAGCCGAAGAGGTACAGCCAGTACGCGAACATGTTCAGACGCGGGAACGCCACGTCCGGGGCGCCGATCTGGAGCGGCATGATCCAGTTCGCGAAGCCGGCGAACAGCGGCGTCGCGAACATCAGCAGCATGATCGTGCCGTGCATCGTGAACGCCTGGTTGAACTGCTCGTTCGACAGGATCTGGGTCCCGGGACGAGCCAGCTCGGCGCGCATGACCAGCGCGAGGATGCCGCCGATCAGGAAGAAGGCGAACGACGTGCCCAGGTACAGGGTGCCGATCGTCTTGTGGTCGGTGGTGGTCAGCCACTTGATGATGGTCGAACCCGGCTTGCGGGTCCGCTGCGCCCCGACCGTGACGGCCCCGGCGCCCCCGCCGGCCGCGGCGGGCTCGTTGAGGATGGTCACTTCTCTTCACTTCCCATGGTCGTGATGCCGGAGGGCAACGCGCCGGTCTGGCCCTTGGCCCGGAGGTCCGCCAGGTGCTTGTCGTAGTCGGCGCGGTCGACGACCTTGACGTTGAACAGCATGCGCGAGTGGTCGACGCCACAGAGCTCCGCGCACTTGCCCATGTACTCGCCCTTGACGGTGGGGGTGACCTCGAACCTGTTCACCACGCCCGGCACGACGTCCATCTTCATCATGAAGTTGACGGGCCAGAAGTCGTGGATGACGTCACGCGAGGTCAGCCGGAACTGCACCGACTCGTTGACCGGCAGCCAGAGCGTCGGAACGTCCCTGGGCGTACCGACGTCGTACGCGGCGTCCTTGTTGGCCGGGTCGGGGTCCTCGGTGTTCTCGTAGTTGAACGCCCAGCTCCACTGGAAGCCGACCACGTTGACCGTGTGCTGCGGCTTCTCGGAGACGGCGATCAGCTTCGACTCGTCGCGGGCGACGAAGTAGAAGAGCACCGACACGATGATGATGGGGACCGCGGTGTAGAGCGCCTCGATGGGCACGTTGTACCGGGTCTGCGGGGGGACCTCCACGCCGGTGCGGCTGCGCCGGTGGAAGATCACGCTCCAGATGATCAGACCCCACATCAGTACGCCGACCACCAGCGCCGCGATCCAGGAGCCCTGCCACATCTGGAGGACCATCGGCCCTTCCTTGGTGACGGGGCTCGGGAGGCCAAGCCTGGGGAGGTCGTTGGCCGAGCAGCCGGTGGCGGTCGCGATGACGAGGCCCAGTGCCAGCGCCTGAGGCAGCTTCCGCCGCATCGTGCGCCGCGGCGAGCGGTCGGAGCCGTTGGGACTCACGTAGCGCCTTCCCGAAGTCTCGCCCGCCTTCGCGTCGCCCCGCGGAGGATTGTGAGCCTCCCCGGCGACCCGTCCACGGGCACGGTTTGAATGCTTATGCGGGCCAAACCCTACTCCAGCCTTATGCGCTCCTGACGGGCAGCCCCCGGTAACGCGCCGCCCGGTCGCCCGATCAGGCCCGGCAGGGGCTGCGTCGCAGGTCATCGTAGGCATTCGAGGTCCTTACGCCCGATCGGGGGATGACCTCGAACTACGCGGGTGACGGTCCGTCGGACGCGGACGAAGCGGACATTCGGGGTGATCGACTGACGGCCGGTAAGCGATGTCGTCGGACCGGAACGGCTCCGGGTGTGTCGTTAAATGTGACCGTGTACTTCGATGCGGCCTCGACGGCTCCTCTGCACCCCGTCGCACGGCAGGCGCTGACCGCCGCCCTGGACGAGGGCTGGGCCGATCCGGCCCGGCTGTACCGCTCCGGCCGGCAGGCCCGGATGCTGTTGGACGCCGCCCGCGAGACGGTGGCCGAGGCCCTGGGCGCCCGGGCGGACGAGATCTCCTTCACCGCGAGCGGGACGCAGGCGGTGCAACTCGGCATCCTGGGCGCGCTGGCCGGCCACCGGCGGCGCGGCGGCCACCTGGTGCACTCGGCGGTCGAGCACTCCAGCGTGCTGCACGTCGCCGAGCGTCAGGAGGCGGGCGGGGGCACCGTCTCGGTGGCGCCGGTGGACCGCGCCGGCCGGGTCGACCCGGACGTGTTCGCCGCGCTGCTGCGCGCGGACACCGCGCTGGCCGTCCTGCAGAGCGCCAACCACGAGGTGGGGACGGTCCAGCCGGTCGGCGAGGTCGCCGGACACTGCCGCGAGGCCGGTGTCCCGCTGCTGGTCGACGCCGCGCAGAGCGTCGGGCGGATGGACGTCCCGGCGGGCTGGTCGCTGCTGACCGCCAGCGCGCACAAGTGGGGCGGGCCGCCCGGCGTCGGGGTGCTGGCGGTGCGCAAGGGCGTCCGGTACGCCTCGCCGCTGCCGGCCGACGAACGCGAGGGCGGGCGGGTGCCCGGCTACGTCAACGTCCCGGCGATCGTCGCCGCGGCCGCCTCGCTGCGGGCCGTCCGGGCCGAGGCCGCGCGGGAGAACGCCCGGCTCCACGCGCTGGTGGAGCGCATCCGGGCCCGGGTGCCGCAGCTGGTGCCCGAGGTGGAGGTGGTCGGCGACCCGGTGCGGCGGCTGCCGCACATCGTCACCTTCTCCTGCCTGTACGTGGACGGCGAGGTGCTGCTCACCGAACTGGACCGGGCGGGCTTCGCGGTCTCCTCCGGCTCCTCCTGCACCTCCTCCACCCTGACGCCGAGCCATGTGCTGGCCGCGATGGGGGTGCTCACCGAGGGGAACGTCCGGGTCTCGCTGCCGCCCGGGACGGCCGAGGCCGACGTCGAACGCTTCCTCACCGTGCTGCCGGAGCTGGTCGCGGGCGTCCGGGCGCCGCTCGGGCTGGACCTGCCGGCCCCGGAGCCGGAGCCGGCGGCCGGGCCCCTGCTGGTGATCGACGCGCTGGGCAAGCGCTGCCCGCTGCCGGTGATCGAGCTGGCGAAGCGGATCGGCGAGGTGCCGGAGGGCGGCACGGTCGCCGTGCTCGCGGACGACGAGGCGGCCCGGCTGGACATCCCGGCCTGGTGCGGGATGCGCGGTCAGGAGTACGCGGGCGAGGCCCCGGCCGCCGACTACGGCGGCGACCGGGGCTCGGCCTACCTCGTCGTCCGGCGGACTACTTGACCAGGTGCGCGCGGACGTCCGCGGCGGCCTCGGCGCCGTAGGCGTCCTCGAAGCGCTTCAGGAAGGCGGTCGGGCGCAGCTCGTACTCCTGGGTGCCGACGGTCTCGATCACCAGGGTGGCGAGCATGCAGCCGAGCTGGGCGGCGCGCTCCAGGTCGAGCTGCCAGGACAGGCCGGTCAGGAAGCCGGCCCGGAAGGCGTCGCCGACGCCGGTCGGGTCGACCTTCGCCTCCTCGGCGGCGCAGCCGACCAGGATCGCCGCCTCGCCCTTGCGCTCGATCCGCACGCCCTTGCTGCCCAGGGTGGTGATCCGGGTGCCGACCCGGGTGAGGATCTCCTCGGCGTCCCAGCCGGTCTTGCTCTCGATCAGTGCGGCCTCGTACTCGTTGGTGAAGAGGTACGCGGCGCCGTCGACGATGTCGCGGATGTCGTCGCCGTCCAGGCGGGCCAGCTGCTGGGAGGGGTCGGCGGCGAAGGCGAAGCCCCGGGTGCGGCACTCCTGGGTGTGGCGGACCATGCCCTGCGGGTCGTCGGCACCGATCAGGACGAGGTCGAGGCCGCCGACGCGGTCGGCGATCGGCTTGAGCTCGATGTTGCGGGCCTCCGCCATGGCACCGGTGTAGAACGAGGCGATCTGGTTGTGGTCCTCGTCCGTGGTGCACATGAAGCGGGCGGTGTGCCGGGTCTCGGAGATGTGGACGGAGTTGCAGTCCACGTTGTTGCGCTCCAGCCAGCTGCGGTACTCGGCGAAGTCCGCGCCGGCCGCGCCGACCAGGATCGGGCGGAGCCCGAGCACGCCCATGCCGAACGCGATGTTCGGCGCGACTCCGCCGCGGCGGATGTCCAGGGTGTCGACCAGGAAGGACAGCGACACGGTGTGCAGCTGCTCGGCGACGAGCTGGTCGGCGAACCGACCGGGGAACGTCATCAGGTGGTCGGTGGCGATCGAGCCGGCGACGGCGATACGCACGGGAGGTCTCCTCAGGATGGCTGCGGGGCCAACGGGCAAGCACGGGTGAACCCACACACGGTACCGGGCTCGGGGCGGGCGGCAGCAAGACCGCCGCAATCCGCCGGCCCGCAGTGCCATCGTGGCACCCGTCACCGTCGAACGTGTACTACCTCCGGGTAGCACTGGTGGGTGGGCCGAACCCCGGCCTAGGGTCGGCAGCAGGGGCCCCGCCGAGCCGGGCGGGCCCCGTCGTCGACCGTGGCAGTGCGGCCACGGCCATGGATCGGAGCGATGCCCGATGATGCCCAGCCACGCCCCGCTGTCCGCCCTCCGGACCGAAGCCGACGGCGAGAGCCTCGACGCGCTGGTGAGTTCGTCCCGGCGGCTGCGCCGGTTCTGGCCGCTGCTGGCGACCGGTCCCGAGCCGGCCGCGCCCGCCCGGGAGGGGTTCCGGGTGCCGTCCGACGCGCAGCGGCTGGTCGCCGGGATGGCCGAGTACGGCATGTGACCCGGCGCCCGCCCCGGCCCGGGGCGGGTGGAACCGGATCCGACCGGGTCACGTCACATCCGCGCGGAGCGGCCGAGCGGGCGGCACCGCTGAGCCCTCGGGAGGATGTGCAGATGGACCTGGAGACGATGCCCCGGCGCGGTCGGCGGGCGGTGGCCCTGGCGGGCCTGGCGCTGGCGGCGGTGGTGACGGTGGCCGGGTGCAACGGGGACGGCAAGACCTCCTCGGACGCGGCGGCGGGCGGCGCGGCCACGACCTCGGCGGGCGCGAGCGCCTCCCCGGAGGCCCCGGCGTCCTCCGGCGCCCCGTCCGCGCCGGCTCCGACGGCTCCGGCGGCGAGCCCGTCGGCCACGTCGGACCAGCCCGGCCAGACGCCGCCGACCAAGTGGGCCCCCACCCCGGCCTCGCCCGCCCCCGGGCAGCCGTCGACGGCCGGCTCCGGGGGCACTCCCCCGGACCCCGGGATCGCGGTGGGCGAGCCCGACCCGGCCGGGTCGGGGGCGCGCCCGGCGGTCTCCTACCGGGTGGACGGCAGCAACGGGCTCACCGTCTACTTCTTCGGCGGGGTCTGCCAGAAGTACGCGCTGAAGGCGGACGAGTCGCACCCCGGCCGGGTGGACGTCAGGATCGTGGTGGCGGCGCCGGTGCAGCCCGGGCAGGTCTGCAACGCGCTGGCCAAGCGGCAGTCGGTGACCGCCGATCTGCGCTCGCCGCTGGCCGGGCGGACGGTGACCGACCAGTCGAGCGGCCAGAACGTGCCGCTGGAGGCCGATCCGCACATGGGGCCGGACCCGGTCACTCCGGACGTCGCCGGCCAGTAGCCGCGACGACCCAGTAGCCGCGACAACGGTGTGGAACGCGGAGGCGGGGTGGCGGGGGGGTGGGAGGGCGCCGCCCCGGAGAAACCGGCGGAGCACTCCGGGCGCAGCGGGGGGGGTGCGGCGGACT
>NZ_JBHXML010000022.1:60608-113239 GCF_042720345.1 Kitasatospora sp. NPDC058478
GGTGGATCAGGCCCAGATTGCGGGCGCCCCCGGGGATTGCGAGCTCGTCGAACAACTCGACGTTATTTTTGTTGTTCTGGGTGCGCTGGCCCCGGGGATGATCCCCGGGGCCGCCTCCGTACCGCGGCTCGAACGAGCGTCGAGCGGTGCTGCTCAGGCCTAGCTGAACGAGTCGCCGCAGGCGCAGGAGCCGGTGGCGTTCGGGTTGTCGATCGTGAAGCCCTGCTTCTCGATGGTGTCGACGAAGTCGACGGTGGCGCCGCCCAGGTACGGGGCGCTCATCCGGTCGGTGACGACCTTGACACCGTCGAAGTCCTTGAGCACGTCGCCGTCGAGCGAGCGCTCGTCGAAGAACAGCTGGTAACGCAGGCCGGAGCAGCCACCGGGCTGGACGGCGACGCGAAGTGCGAGGTCGTCGCGGCCCTCCTGCTCCAGCAGGCCCTTGACCTTGGCCGCGGCGGCATCGGTAAGGAGGATGCCACTCTCGACGGTGGTCTCGTCCTGGACGGTCATCTGCTTTCTCCCGGTCTTTGACGACGGTTTGCCCCCAGTGCCAACCAACGGCCGTCCGGATTCATTTCCCGAACGGCGATTGTCTTCGTCGGCTTGCTGGTGGCGGAATTTCCGTGGGCCGGGTGTGCCACCCGTGTCCCCTACGCTCCCCATGCTCGCACAACCCGGGAGGGCGGGTCACCGCCCGAGCCGCGGAATCCGGGGAACCGGCCCCGGGCCGGGCCGGCGGACGCCAGGATGGTGGCCATGATCCTGCGCCAGGTCAGGGACACCGCCGCAGACGCGGAGGCCGTCCAGGAGCTCTCCCTCGCCGCGTTCGCCGATCCGGCCCTGCCCGGTCCGGCGGCCGTGCCGACCCCGTTGCAGCTGGCCCGGACGAGACATCTGGCGCGCACCGATCCGGAGGGCTGCTGGCTGGCGGAGAGCGGCGGGGAGCCGGTCGGCGCGGTGCTGTCGATGCGCCGGGAGGGCCTGTGGGCGCCGTCCCTGTTCGCGGTCCGGCCGCAGGCGCAGGGCAAGGGCGTCGGGCGGCTGCTGCTGGAACGGGCGGCGGCGCACTCGCGGGGCTGCCTGCGCGGGATGGTCTGCGCGTCGGCGTCCCCGGCGGCGGTCCGCCGCTACCGGCTGGCCGGGTTCACCCTGCACCCGGCGATGCGGCTGACCGGGCGGGTGGACCGGGCCGGGCTGCTCGACCCGGGGGACATCCCGGTGCACCGGGGCGGCGCCGTCCACCGGTACCTGCTGGACTCGGTGGACCGGCGGCTGCGCGGGTCCGCGCACGGCCCGGACCACGAGCTGATGCTGGGCCACTTCGAGGAACTGCTGATCGCCGACGCGCTGGCCGGCAGCGGCTACTGCTACCGGGACGGCGGCGAGGTGAAGCTGCTGGCGGCCACCACCAAGCGGATCGCCGCCCGGCTGCTGCGCGAGGCGCTGGCCCGGGTGCCGGACGGGGTCGAGGCGCGGGTGGAGTTCCTGACCGCCGAGCAGGAGTGGGCGCTGGACGTCGGCCTGGAGGTGGGGCTGACCCCGCAGAGCCGGGGCTTCGTCGGGCTGCGCGGGATGCGGCCGCCGGCGCCGTACCTGCCGAGCGGCGCCTTCCTGTGAACGACGGGACGACGGGACGATCGGACGACGGGACGACGTGGCCCCCGCCGGCTGCCTGCTCCGACGGGGGCCACGGGTCACCGGGGGCCGATCAGGCCATGGTGTCCAGGATCTCCCGGACCATGTCCATCGTCGTGCCCGGGTGCAGGAAGGCGAAGCGGGCGACCGTCTCGCCGTCCCAACCGGTGGGGGTGACGAAGCCGATCTGGTCCGCGAGCAGCTGCTGCGACCAGCGGTAGTAGTCCTCGTTGGTCCAGCCCTTGCGCTTGAAGCAGACGGCCGAGAGCTGCGGGTCGAACAGCAGCTCCAGGTGGTCGGTGTCGCGGATGAGCTGGGCGGTGTCCCGGGCGAGCGTGAGGCCGGCCTCGATGGCGTCGGTGTAGGCCTGGGTGCCGTGGACGGCGAGGGAGAACCACAGCGGCAGGCCGCGGGCGCGCCGGGTGAGGTGGTAGGCGTAGTCGGTGGGGTTCCACTCGTCGCCCTCGGTGTGCAGGACGTCGAGGTAGGAGGCGTCCTGGGTGTGCACGGCCCGGGCGAGCTGCGGGTTGCGGTAGATCAGCGCGGCGCAGTCGAAGGGGGCGAACAGCCACTTGTGCGGGTCGACGACGAAGGAGTCGGCGTGCTCGATGCCGTTGTAGCGCTCGCGCACCGAGGGGGCGAACAGGCCCGCGCCGCCGTAGGCGCCGTCGACGTGGAACCACAGGTCCCGCTCGCGGGCGACCTCGGCCAGGCCCTTGAGGTCGTCGACGATGCCCTCGTTGGTCGTCCCGGCCGTGCCCACGACCGCGATGACGGTCTCCGGGTTCGGGTCGGCGGCCAGCGCGGCGCGCAGCGCCTCGCCGGTGAACCGGCGGTTCACGGTGGGGACCTTGAAGGCCTCGACGCCGATGATGTTGAAGGTGTTCTTGACCGAGGAGTGGACCTGGTCGGCGACGGCGATCCGCAGCCGCGCCTCCGGCCCGACGCCCAGCTTGCGGCGGGCGGTGTCGCGGGCGACGACGAGGGCGGAGAGGTTGCCCGCGGAGCCGCCGGAGACGAAGGTGCCGCCGGCCGAGGCGGGCAGGCCGGCGCGGTCGGCGATCAGGCGCAGCACCTGGTTCTCGGCGGCGATCGCGCCGGCCGCCTCCAGCCAGGAGATGCCTTGCAGGGACGCGCAGGAGACCACCATGTCGAAGAGCAGCGCGGCCTTGGTCGGGGCGCACGGGATGAACGACAGGTAGCGCGGGCTGTCGGCGGAGATCACCGCGCGGGACAGCTCGTGGTCGTAGAGCTTGAGCACGTCGGCGGGGGCGTTGCCGTCCGCGTTCAGCAGACCGGCCAGCTGGGCGCGCAGGTGCTCGCCGTCACCGGGGTGGTCGAGCGGGACGGGGTCGTACTGCAGCCGGTCCCGCATGTAGTCGAAAACCAGGTCGACCAGTTCGTTGTCGGGCCGGTGCATGCGGTCGGGGGCTGCGGACACGGCTGTCCCTCTCGGCTGTGGGATGTCGGGGGATGCCCGGTCGGCGGGGCGGTTCACCGCGTGGACCGGACGTGATCAGCGTAGGCAGCGGGAGGGGTTCGCCGCGCGTCGGAACCCGGCTGGTCAGGCAGCTTTCGGGCGTCTTCGGGCCGGTCCGCGCAGGATTCCTGCGCACCGGCCGGAGGGGGCCGGACGGGGCGCGCCTCAACCGATGAGCTGGGAGAGGACGACCGAGGAGCGGCTGCGCTGGACGCCGGGCTCGCGGCGGATGCGCTCGATGACGGCCTCCAGGTGGCGCATGTCGGCGGCGCGCAGGTGGACCAGGGCGTCCGGGTCTCCGGTGACCGTCCAGGCGGCGATCACCTCGGGGAACTGGCGCAGGCTGGCGAGGATCTCCTCGGGGGCGGTCCGCTCGCGGCAGTAGACCTCGACGAAGGCCTCGGTCTGCCAGCCGAGCACCGACGGGTCGAGCACCACGGTGAAGCCCCGCACCACGCCGCGCGCCCGCAGCCGGTCGATCCGGCGGCGCACGGCGGTGGCGGAGAGGTTGACCTGGAGGCCGATCTCGGCGTACGAGGCGCGGCCGTCGCGGCCGAGCCGGGCGAGCAGGAGCCGGTCGGTCTCGTCCAGGTCGGCCCCGACCACCTCGTGCGCTCGGCTGCTGGTCATCGGTGCGGGGCTCCACGGGTCGTACGGGTCGGTTGCGGCCTCGGGCGGCGGCCCTCGGACGGAGGGCGGTAGGGGCGGCTGCCGAAACGGTTCGCCAACCATTCTGGCGGATGTCAGGAGCGAGTTCACCGCTCGCAGATGACGGCCGGTGGTCCGCCGCCGGTCGGCAGCCGGTCCGCCGTCAGTCGGCCAGCAGGACGATCTTGCCCCGGGTGCGGCCCTCGGCGCTGAGCGCCTGGGCGGAGGCCGCCTGGGCGAGCGGGAAGGTGGAGGCGACGGTGACGGTCAGCCGGCCGTCGTCGGCCAGCGCGGCCAGTTCGGCGAGGTCCGCGGCGTCCGGGCGGACCCAGACGTAGTGGCCGCCGAGGGCCTTCACCCCGAAGTCGGTGATCGAGGCGATCCGGCTCTGGTCCGCCACCAGGCTCGCCGAGAGCGGGACGGCGCCGTGGCCGACCAGGTCGAGGGCCGCGTCGACCCCGCCCGGGGCGAGCGCCCGGACCCGGTCGGCCAGGCCCTCGCCGTAGAGCACCGGCTCGGCGCCGAGGCCGCGCAGGTAGTCGTGGTTGCGCTCGCCCGCGGTGCCGATCACCCGGGCGCCGAGGGCCCGGGCGATCTGGACGGCCAGGTGCCCGACCCCACCGGCCGCGGCGTGCACCAGCAGGGTCTCCCCCGCCCGCAGCCGCAGCGCCTTGAGGCTCTGCAGCGCGGTGAGCCCGGCCAGCGGCAGGCCGCCGGCCTGGGCCCAGTCCAGTGCGGCCGGCTTGCGGGCGAGGGTGCGGACCGGGGCGGAGACGAGTTCGGCGTAGGTGCCGTGCTCGACGGTGTCCTTGCGGACGTAGCCGTAGACCTCGTCGCCGGGCGCGAACTCGGTGACGCCGCCGCCGACGGCGCGGACCACGCCGGCCAGGTCCCAGCCCATGACGAGCGGGAAGTGCACGTCCAGCAGGCCGTCCAGGGCGCCGTCCCGGATCTTCCAGTCCACCGGGTTCACCCCGGCCGCCCGCATCTGCACCAGGACCGAGTCCGGGCCGACCTTGGGGTCGGGCAGGTCGGTGTACTCGACGACTTCGGGGCCGCCGTAGCGGTTGATCGCGATTGCCTTCATGGCCTCAGCCATACCCGGGCCCGGCCGGATATCGATTCGGCCACGCGAGGACCACCCCAAAACGGTCATCCGGCTCCGCCGGGGGTCCGATTCGGCGAGCGGTTCTCGTCACATCGACAGGATGGCCATCGTCACTCTGACGCTAACCGGTTATCATAGATAGCGTCAGATAGACGAAAAGGCTTCAGGCTTGATCGGCCGCACAGAAGGGCACCCGCCCGTGACCACCACCATCACCGAGACCCACGGCGTCGACCCCACTCCGACGCCGCTCGCTCTGCTGCTGCTCGGCCGCGAGGCCGACCCGAACAGCGAGCGCGGCGTCGAGTGCCCCGGCGACCTCCCCCCGGCCTCCGACCCGAACCTCGTCGAGCGCGCCCGCGCCGCCAAGGCCGCGCTCGGTGACCGGGTCTTCATCCTCGGACACCACTACCAGCGCGACGAGGTGATCGAGTTCGCCGACGTCACCGGTGACTCCTTCAAGCTCGCGCGCGACGCCGCGGCCCGCCCGGAGGCCGAGTACATCGTCTTCTGCGGCGTGCACTTCATGGCCGAGTCCGCCGACATCCTGACCGGTGACGCCCAGCAGGTCGTCCTCCCGGACCTCGCGGCCGGCTGTTCGATGGCCGACATGGCCACCGCCGAGCAGGTCGCCGAGTGCTGGGACGTGCTGACCGACGCCGGCATAGCCGACGTCACCGTCCCGGTCTCCTACATGAACTCCTCCGCCGACATCAAGGCCTTCACCGGCAAGCACGGCGGCACCATCTGCACCTCCTCCAACGCCGAGCGCGCCCTGGAGTGGGCCTTCGAGCAGGGCCAGAAGGTGCTGTTCCTGCCCGACCAGCACCTCGGCCGCAACACCGCGGTGCGCGATCTGGGCCTCTCGCTGGACGACTGCGTCCTGTACAACCCGCACAAGCCGAACGGCGGCCTGACCGCCGAGCAGCTGCGGGACGCCAAGATGATCCTGTGGCGCGGCCACTGCTCGGTGCACGGCCGGTTCAGCGTGGACTCGGTGAACGACGTGCGCGCGCGGATCCCCGGCGTCACCGTGCTGGTGCACCCCGAGTGCAAGCACGAGGTCGTCTCGGCCGCCGACATGGTGGGCTCGACCGAGTACATCATCAAGGCGCTGGACGCCGCCGAGCCCGGCTCCAAGTGGGCCATCGGCACCGAGCTGAACCTGGTCCGCCGCCTGGCCAAGGCCCACCCGGACAAGGAGATCGTCTTCCTGGACCGGACGGTCTGCTTCTGCTCCACCATGAACCGGATCGACCTGCCGCACCTCGTCTGGGCGCTGGAGTCGCTGGTCGAGGGCCGGGTGCCGAACGTGATCACCGTCGACCCGGAGACCGAGAAGTACGCCAAGGCGGCGCTGGACCGGATGCTGGCCCTGCCGTAGCCGGCCCGGCCCGACCCGGCCGCCGGAACACGGCGACACGACGAAGGGCGGGTCCCCTCCCACCGGAGGGGACCCGCCCTTTCGTCTGGCACCGGCCGCGGCGGCTACTCGGGGTAGCCCGGGATCACACCCTCACCGTCGGCCATCAACATCTCGCGGACCTCGTCGATCGTCGCCTCGGCGCTCGGCAGGATCAGCTCGGACGGCGCCAGTGAATCCAGCGGCACCGGGGTGCCGAACTGCTTCACCGCGTCCAGCAGCTTGCCGTAGGCCCGACGGAAGTGCTCCTCGTCCCCCGACTCCACTGCGGTGACGAGCTCGGCGTCGAGCTCGTTGAGCAGGTTCAGATGGGCCTCGCCCACCTCGTACTGCCCCTCACCCATGACCCTCATGATCATGCCGTGCGTCTCCCTGGTTCGTGGGATGGAGCTCAGATCACTTGTTGTAGTTGATGCGCGGGGTGTCCTGCTGGGGGTGGGCCTGCGGCTGCTGCGGCTTGCCCTGCTCGATCGCGGCCGGACCGGAGGACGGGCCCCCCAGCTCGGCCTTCATCCGGGCCAGCTCCAGCTCGACGTCGGTGCCGCCGGCCACCCGCTCCAGCTCGGCCTCGATGTCGTCCTTGCGGCCGAGACCGCTCGCGTCATCGAGCGCACCGGACGCCAGCAGCTCGTCGATCGCACCGGCCCGGGCCTGCATCTGGGCCGTCTTGTCCTCGGCCCGCTGAATGGCCAGGCCGACGTCGCCCATCTCCTCCGAGATCCCGGAGAAGGACTCGGCGATGCGGGTCTGCGCCTGAGCGGCGGTGTACGTGGCCTTGATGGTCTCCTTCTTGGTGCGGAAGGCGTCCACCTTGGCCTGCAGCCGCTGGGAGGCGAGCGTGAGCTTCTCCTCCTCGCCCTGGAGGGCCTGGTACTGCGTCTCCAGGTCGGTGATCTGGGACTGCATGTTGGCCCGGCGGGTCAGCGCCTCGCGCGCGAGGTCCTCACGGCCCAGGGACAGCGCCTTGCGGCCCTGGTCCTCGTACTTCGCCGACTGCTGCTGGAGCTGGGTCAGCTGGAGTTCCAGGCGCTTGCGCGAGGTCGCGACGTCCGCGACGCCACGCCGTACCTTCTGCAGCAGTTCGAGCTGCTTCTGGTAGGAGTAGTCGAGCGTCTCTCGGGGATCCTCCGCCCGATCCAAGGCCTTGTTCGCCTTGGAGCGGAAGATCAACCCCATACGCTTCATGATTCCGTCGCTCATGGGCCTCGGGTGCCCCCTTCTCCGGCCTGCGGTCTCTATCTCGATACCAGACACGACGAGTGTATGTGCAGCGAGCCCGTCGCCGCAGTGCACCTGCCTGCTACAAGACTGCTACAGCGACCAGCGGAGTTCCTCCTCCCCCGGGTGGATCCGCCTCTCATCCCCTCCATAGTCCATCCGATTGATCCCCTACGGGAAGGGGCCGGGAAACCCCGGCGGGCGGCCGACCTCGCGGATCGATACGCGTTTGGGTCCGAGGGGACCCCGAGAAGCCGCCCGGCACCCCGTACGCTGGTGGTGTGTTCCGACGCCGTTCAGATGATGCAGCCGCCTCCGCCACCGTGCTGGAGAAGCCGGACGAGACCCGCCACCCCCAGGCCAAGAAGGGTCGGCCAACGCCCAAGCGCAGTGAGGCCGAGGCCCACCGGCGTACCCGGGTGACGGTGCCCAAGGACCGCAAGGAGGCCGCCCGCCAGGCCCGCGAGCGGATGCGCTCCGAGCGCGAGAAGCAGCGCACCGCGCTGATGGAGGGCGACGAGCGCCACCTGCCGGCCCGTGACAAGGGCCCGGTGCGCAAGTTCGCCCGTGACTACGTGGACGCCCGCTGGTCGCTCGCCGAGTTCTTCCTGCCCGCCGCCGTGGTCATCCTGGTGCTGAGCATCATCAAGGTGCCCGCCATCCAGCTGCTGTCCACGCTGCTGTTCCTGCTGTTCTTCGTGCTGGTGATCCTGGACTTCGTCCGCCTCGGCTTCGGTCTGCGCAAGCAGTTCGCCGAGCGCTTCGCCGGCCAGAACACCCGCGGCGCGGTCGCCTACGGCCTGATGCGCATCCTGCAGATGCGCCGGCTGCGACTGCCCAAGCCGCAGGTGCGGCGCGGGGAGAAGCCCTGACCGCCGAACCGGTGGACTCCGGCTGGGCCCCGCCTTCCTGGGAGGGGCCCGGCCTGTACGCGTTGCCGGGGCAGGGGGACGGCGGCCACGACCGGATCGGCCAGGAGCGCCGGCTGCCCTCGCGCAGCGGCTCCTTCGCCGGCGGTACCGGCGCCTGGCTGGACCGGCTCGGCGGACTGCGCAACTTCGTCCGCCAGGAGCTGGTCTCCCGGCAGCTCGCCGAGCAACTGGCCGGCCGCACCGCGCAGCGCGTCCTCGACATCGGCTGCGGCCAGGGCACCCAGGCGCTGCGCCTGGCCCGGGCCGGCCACTACGTCACCGGCATCGACTCCGACCCGGTCGCGCTCGGCGTCGCCCAGGGGGCGCTCGCCGAGGAACCGCCGGAGGTCGCCGGCCGGCTGCAACTGCTCAGCGGCGACGCCCACCAGTGCGGGCGCTGGTTCGGCCCGCGCAGCTTCGACGTGGTGCTCTGCCACGGCGTCCTGATGTACCTGCCCGCCCCCGACCCGATGATCGCCTCGCTGGCCCGGCTGCTGGCCCCGGGCGGGCTGCTCTCGCTGCTGGTCCGCAACCGCGACGCGCTCGCCCTGCGGCCCGCCGCCGCCGGGGACTGGCGGGCCGCCCTGCACGCCTTCGAGAGCGACCGGTACTACAACCGGCTCGGGCTGGCCGCCCGCGCCGACCGCCTCGCCGACCTCACCGTCACCCTCTCCGAGGTGTCGGTGCCGCTGAAGCACTGGTACGGCGTACGGGTCTTCACCGACAACGCGCCCGACGACGCGGCCCCGCCGGTGGACGGGCGGCAGCTGGCCCAGCTGCTGGAGGCCGAGGACCGGGCCGGCCGCACCGACCCGTACCGGCAGGTCGCCGCGCTGCTGCACGTGGTCGGGGCCAAGTAGCGGCCCCGCGACGGCGGTTACGCCTCGTGCAGGCTCATCGAGTAGATCACCCGGTCGTCGTCCAGCAGGACCGCCGTGTCGATGCCGTCCTCGGCGAGCTGCTTCCAGGACTCCCCGATCCAGGTCTCGGCGTCCCCCTGGCCCGCGAACTCCTCCTGCGCGCCCTCCGGCACCACCGCGGTGCCGTCCGCCTTCTCGTACCGCCACGTCCAGACCATGCCCGGCTCCTCCCACCGACGACGCTGCCTGCGTGCTGCGCACCTTAGCCTGCCCGGCCCGATCTTCCGTATGCCTGGCCGGACGCTCCGGATGCCCGGTCGGGCAGGATGGGCGGCATGGCGATCCACCACCCGCTCCCCCGCACACTGCTGCTCGGCGGCGCCCGCTCCGGCAAGTCCACCCGGGCCGAGCAGCTGCTCGCCGACCACCCGGACGTCCTGTACGTGGCCACCGGCGGCACCCGGGACGGCGACGCCGAGTGGGCCCAGCGGGTCGCGCTGCACCGCGAGCGGCGGCCGGCGAGCTGGCGCACCGCCGAGACCTGCGACCTGGAGGCCGTGCTGGCCGACCGGACCGACCCGGCGCCGGTGCTGGTCGACTGCCTGGCGCTGTGGCTGACCGCCGTGATGGACGAGTGCGGCGCCTGGGACGACGCGGTCTGGGCGGCGGGTGGGGAGGCCGCCGTCCAGCGGCGCTGCGAGGCCCTGGCGCGGGCCTGGGCGGCCACCGGGCGCACGGCCGTCGCGGTCAGCAACGAGGTCGGGATGGGCGTCGTCCCGGCGACCGCCGCAGGCCGGCGCTTCCGCGACACCCTGGGCCGGCTGAACATGGCCGTGGCGGACGCCTCCGAGCGTGTGCTGCTGGTCGTGGCCGGGCAGGTTCTGACCGTCAAGCCAGCCGCCGCCTGAACATCTGCGGCGTGTAGCCTTCCGGACGATGGACACGACCGTGGATCTCGATACGTTCTCCTCGCTCGTCGAGCGCCCCGACGAGAGCGCCCGACGGGCCGCCGAGGAACGCTGGCAGGAGGCCGGCCGGCCGCGCGGCGGGCTCGGCAAGCTGGAGGAGCTGGGCAGCTGGCTGTCGTCCGTACAGGGGCGATCCCCCGTGCGGCCGGTGTCGGCCCCCAAGGTGCTGCTGTTCGCCGCCGACCACGGCGTGGCCGCGCTCGGGGTGTCCCGGCTGCCCGCCAAGGGCGGCACCGCCGCGCGGGTGCGCGCCGTCCTGGACGGCACCGCGCCGGTCACCCGGCTGGCCCGGCGCTACGGCGCCGAGGTGCGGGTCGTCGACGTCGCGGTGGACGCCGACCCCGCCGACTTCCCGGACGACGTGGTCACCCACCGGATCCGGCGCGGCTCCGGCCGGATCGACGTCGAGGACGCGCTCACCCCCGCGGAGACCGCGCGGGCCTTCCGGGCCGGCATGGCCGTCGCCGACGAGGAGGCCGACGCCGGCACCGACCTGGTGCTGCTCGGCGACCTCGGCGTCGGCGCCACCACCGTCGCCGCCGTCCTGGTCGGCGCGCTGTGCGGAACGGACGCGGCCGCCGTCACCGGGCGCGGCTCGGGCGTCGACGACCGGGTCTGGATGGTCAAGTGCGCCACCATCCGCGACTCCCTGCGGCGGGCCCGGCCCGTCCTGGGCGACCAGCTGGCGCTGCTCGGCGCCACCGGCGGGGCCGACTTCGCGGCGATCACCGGCTTCCTGCTCCAGGCCGCGGTGCGACGGCTCCCGGTGGTGCTGGACGGCGTCGTCTCGGCGGCCTGCGCGCTGGTCGCGCAGCGGATCGCCTTCCGGGCGCCGGAGTGGTGGCGGGCCGGGCAGTCCAGCGGCGAGCCCGCCCAGGCCAAGGCCTACGACCGGCTCACCCTGACGCCGCTGCAGGACCAGGGGATCACCATGGGCGAGGGCCTCGGCGCGCTGCTGGCCCTGCCGCTGCTCCAGGCCGCGGGCGACGCGCTCGCGGACGAGGCCCCGCGGCCGTTCGTGCCGTCGGCGCCGAAGGAGCAGCCGAAGCTGCCCTCGGCGGCGGACCTGCTGCGGCGGATGTAGCAACCCGCGGCAACCTGTGGCACCAGGATCATGGGCGCCCCGTCCGGCACATCGGACGGGGCGCTTCCGTTCGGAGGGAAACACGTCGTGCAGGGCGCCAGTTGGGCCGAGGGGCTCCGGTTCGGGTTCGGGACGCTGTCCGTGCTGCGGGTGCGGGTGGAGCGGTGGGACCGGGCCGCGGCGGCGCGGGCGATGACGGCGGCCCCGGTGGTGGGGCTGGTGCTCGGCGCGGCGGCCGCCGGGGCGGGGTCACTGGTGGCCTGGCGGGCCGGCGGGCTGCTCGGGGCGGTGGCGGCGGTGGGGGTGCTGGCCGCGCTCACCCGGGGGCTGCACCTGGACGGTCTGGCGGACGTGGCCGACGGCCTGGGCAGCGGGAAGCCGGCCGAGGACGCGCTGCGCATCATGAAGCAGTCCGACATCGGCCCGTTCGGCGTCCTGACCCTCCTTCTCGTGCTGCTGGCCCAGATCGCGGCGCTGGCCGGACAGTTCGCCGAGTCGACCACACGCGGCGCGCTCGCGGTGCTGGCGTCGGCGGTGACCGCGCGGTGCGCGCTCGCCTGGGGCTGCCTGCGGTCGGTGCCGGCCGCCCGGCCGGGCGGCCTGGGCGCGATGGTGGCGGGCACCGTGGCACCCGCCGGAGCGGTCGCGGGGACGGCCGCCGCGGCGCTCGCCCTGGCCGCCCTCGGACTGTTTGACGGATCGTCAACCCTTCGCATCCCCACGGCCGTTGTGCTCGGCGTGGGCTGCGCCCAGCTGCTGCTCCGGCGCTGCGTACGGCGGTTCGGCGGAATCACCGGGGACGTGCTCGGCGCGATGGCGGAAACCGCCGCGACCGCTTCGCTGTTCGCCCTGGCGTTGCTCGGCTGACACCGGGCGGCGCGTGATCCCACCATGCGGACTACCATGCGGGGAGCACCGCAGCCCTGCACCGTCGCAGGTCCTGCCCGCCCGGCCTGACCCGAGGAGCCGGGGCCTCTGGTGTGCGTGGCCGCGACCTGCGCGGGTGCGCGCGCCAGGGGGCCCGGACCCGGGGCGTGCCGGGCGGTCCGGCCTGCGACGGCGGGTTGCGCCGGTGCGGCAGCCTCGCCGCAACCGGCCGTGGACCGCGAAAGAACAGGACGCATTACGTGACTGCATTGTCTGTGAGCACCTCCTCCGCCGCCTCGCTGCGCGCGGACGCCCTGGTGGTCGGTGTCGCCAAGGGCCCCAAGGGCATCGTGCTGGCCCCCGGCTCCGAGGCCGTGAACGAGGCGTTCGAGGGCAAGCTGACCGAGGTCCTCAGCACCCTGGGCGCGACCGGCGCCGAGGGCGAGGCCGTCAAGGTGCCCTCCCCCGCCGGCCTGAAGGCCGCGCTCGTGCTCGCGGTCGGCCTCGGCGAGGCCGCCGAGACCGGCTACCAGCTGGAGGCGCTGCGCCGCGCCGCTGGTGTCGCCGCCCGCACCCTGGCCGGCGCCAAGAAGGCCGCGCTGGCCCTGCCGGCCGAGTCCGCGGACGAGGTCGAGGCCGTCGCGCTGGGCGGCCTGCTCGGCTCGTACGCCTTCGGCACCTACAAGGCCGACGGCAGCGGCAAGGAGCCGGTCGGCGAGCTGGTCGTGCTGGCCCCCCGCAAGGGCAGCAAGGACGCCAAGGCGGCCGTGGAGCGCGCCGCCGCGGTCGGCGAGGAGATGAACCGGGCCCGTGACCTGGTCAACACCGCGCCGAACGACCTGAACCCGAAGAGCTTCGCCGCGATCGCCCAGGCGGCCGGCAAGGAGCACGGCCTCAAGGTCGAGGTGCTCGACGAGAAGGCGCTGCTCAAGGGCGGCTTCGGCGGCCTGCTGGGCGTCGGCAACGGCTCGGCCAACCCGCCGCGGCTGGTGAAGGTGGCCTACACCCACCCGAAGGCGAAGGCCACGCTGGCCTTCATCGGCAAGGGCATCACCTACGACTCGGGCGGCATCTCGCTGAAGCCGGCCGGCCACAACGAGACCATGAAGTGCGACATGGCCGGCGCCGCCGCCGTGTTCGCCGCCGTGGTGGCCGCCAAGCGCCTGGGCCTGGCCGTCAACGTGACCGGCTGGCTGGCGCTGGCCGAGAACATGCCGTCCGGCTCCGCCACCCGCCCCGGCGACGTGCTGCGCATGTACGGCGGCAAGACCGTCGAGGTGCTGAACACGGACGCCGAGGGCCGTCTGGTGCTGGCCGACGCGATCGTGCGCGCCGGCGAGGAGAACCCGGACGTCATCGTCGACGTGGCGACCCTGACCGGCGCCATGGTGCTGGCCCTGGGCAACCGCACCTTCGGCGTGATGTCCAACAACGACGAGCTGCGCGCGACCCTGCACACCGTCTCGGGCGAGGTCGGCGAGCAGTCCTGGCCGATGCCGCTGCCGGCCGAGCTGCGCAAGGGCATGACCGAGTCGACCATCGCCGACCTGGCGAACATGGGCGAGCGGATGGGCGGCGGCCTGGTGGCCGGCCTGTTCCTGAAGGAGTTCGTGGCCGAGGGCATCGACTGGGCGCACCTGGACATCGCCGGCCCGGCGTTCCACGAGAGCGCTCCGTTCGGCTACACCCCGAAGGGCGGCACCGCGAGCGCGGTGCGCACCCTGGTCCGGTTCGCCGAGCAGACCGCGGCGGGCGGCAAGGCCTGATCAGGCACCCGAGTCGACGGGGGTCCGGCGCGCGTGCGCCGGGCCCCCGTCGGCGTTCGCGCGCGGGTCCGCCGTGGGTTCGCGCGCGGGTCCGCTGTCGGCCCGTCGCGGGTCCGTCACGTTCCGGCGCCGGTTACCTGCGAGTAGGCCGGGACCTCGCCCCGCACCTCTGTTCGCTGCGGGCGAAACTTTGTTCCACCCTGCGGAAGACGCGGCGCCGCAGGGCCGCCCCGACGCCCGTCCGGCGGCTGTCAACCCCGCGTTGAGCTGCAATGATGCCCTTCCGTCGGGGGTATTCCCGCCCCGGTGACCGCTCTGTGGGACACCCCTGGGGTGGACCCGGACATCAGCCACCGCGAACAAGTGCGAAGATGTATTTCCGGCACGACTGGGCGCCTCACAAAGGCTTCCGACCCACCGGACCGCGACCGGCCCGGCGACCCACCCCATTGCATGGAGGACGTGACGTGGCGAACGACGCCAGCACCGTTTTCGACGTAGTCATTCTCGGAGGCGGAAGCGGCGGTTACGCCGCGGCGCTCCGCGCCGCTCAGCTGGGCCTGAGCGTCGCCCTGGTCGAGAAGGGGGAGCTGGGTGGCACCTGCCTGCACCGCGGCTGCATCCCGACCAAGGCTCTGCTGCACGCCGCCGAGATCGCGGACGAGACGAAGGAGGCCGCCGAGTTCGGCGTTCTGGCCACCTTCCAGGGCATCGACATCAACGGCGTCCACAAGTACAAGGACGACGTCGTCGCCGGCCTGTACAAGGGCCTCCAGGGCCTGGTCGCCTCCCGCAAGGTCACCTTCATCCAGGGCGCGGGCAAGCTCTCCTCGCAGACCTCGGTGGACGTCAACGGCCAGCGCATCGAGGGCCGCCACATCCTCCTGGCCACCGGCTCCGTGCCGCGCTCGATCCCGGGCCTGGAGATCGACGGCAACCGCGTGATCTCCTCGGACCACGCGCTCAAGCTCGACCGCATCCCGAAGTCGGCCGTCATCCTCGGCGGCGGCGTGATCGGCGTCGAGTTCGCCTCCGTCTGGAAGTCCTTCGGCGTCGAGGTCACCATCGTCGAGGCGCTGCCGCACCTCGTCCCGCTGGAGGACGAGAACTCCTCCAAGCTGCTGGAGCGCGCGTTCCGCAAGCGCGGCATCAAGTTCGAGCTGAAGGCCCGCTTCTCGGGCGTCGAGTACACCGAGGCCGGTGTCCGCGTCTCCACCGAGAACGGCAAGCAGATCGACGCCGACCTGCTGCTCGTCGCCATCGGCCGCGGCCCGGTCTCGTCCGGCCTCGGCTACGAGGAGAACGGCGTCGCGATGGACCGCGGCTACGTCCTGGTCGACGAGTACATGCGCACCAACGTGCCCACCATCTCGGCCGTCGGCGACCTCGCCCCGACCCTGCAGCTGGCCCACGTCGGCTTCGCCGAGGGCATCCTGGTCGCCGAGCGCCTGGCCGGCCTCAAGCCGGTGCCGATCGACTACGACGGCGTCCCGCGCGTGACCTACTCCAACCCCGAGGTGGCCTCCGTCGGCATCTCCGAGGCCAAGGCCGTCGAGCTGTACGGCAAGGAGAAGGTCGTCACCCTCAAGTACAACCTGGCCGGCAACGGCAAGAGCAAGATCCTGAAGACCGCCGGCGAGATCAAGCTCGTCCAGGTCAAGGACGGCGCCGTGGTCGGCGTCCACATGGTCGGCGCCCGCATGGGCGAGCAGGTCGGCGAAGCTCAGCTGATCTACAACTGGGAGGCCCTGCCGGCCGAGGTCGCGCAGCTCATCCACGCGCACCCGACCCAGTCCGAGGCCCTGGGCGAGGCGCACCTGGCGCTGGCCGGCAAGCCGCTGCACGCGCACGACTGATCACGCCACCACCCCCCATTTCCAGTACGCAAGACTTGATAGGAGTCGCTGAAACCATGGCGGTCTCAGTAACACTGCCCGCGCTGGGCGAGAGCGTTTCCGAGGGCACCGTCACCCGTTGGCTGAAGGCCGAGGGTGAGCGTGTCGAGGTCGACGAGCCGCTGCTCGAGGTGTCGACCGACAAGGTCGACACCGAGATCCCGTCGCCGGCCTCCGGCATCCTGGCCTCGATCAAGGTCGGCGAGGACGAGACCGTCGACGTCGGCGCCGAGCTGGCGATCATCGACGACGGCTCCGGTGCCCCGGTCGCCGCTGCGGCCCCGGTCGCCGAGGCCGCGCCCGTCGCCGCCCCGGCCCCGGTCGTGGAGGCGCCCGCCGCCCCCGCCCCGGTCGCCGCTGCCGCCCCGGCGGCTCCGGCTGCCGCTCCGGCCGCCGACGCCACCCCCGTCCTGCTGCCCGCACTGGGCGAGTCGGTCACCGAGGGCACCGTCACCCGCTGGCTGAAGGCCGAGGGTGAGACGGTCGAGGTCGACGAGCCGCTGCTCGAGGTCTCCACCGACAAGGTCGACACCGAGATCCCGTCGCCGATCGCCGGTGTCGTGGTGAAGATCCTGGTCGGCGAGGACGAGACCGCCGAGGTCGGCGCCCAGCTCGCGCTGATCGGTGCCGCGGGTGCCGTCGCCGCCGCCCCGGCCCCGGTGGCCGCTCCGGCTCCGGCCCCGGTTGCCCCGGCCCCCGTCGCTCCGGCCGCCCCGGTCGCTCCGGCTGCTCCGGCTCCGGTTGCCCCGGCTCCGGTCGCCGCCGCCCCGGCCCCGGTGGCCCCGGCCGCGCCCGCTCCGGTCGCCGCCCCGGCTCCCGTCGCCCCGGCCGCGCCGGCTGCCCCGGTGGCCGACGCCGGTGACGCCTACGTCACCCCGCTGGTGCGCAAGCTCGCCGCCGAGCACGGTGTCGAGCTGTCCTCCGTCGCCGGTACCGGCGTCGGCGGCCGCATCCGCAAGCAGGACGTCGTCGCCGCCGCGGAGGCCGCCAAGGCCGCCCCGGCCCCGGTCGCCGCCGCCGCTCCGGCCGCTGCGCCGAAGGCCGCCGCCGCGCCGTCCGCCCTGCGCGGCCAGACGGTCAAGATGACCCGCATGCGCAAGGTCATCGGCGACAACATGCTGAAGGCCCTGCACGAGCAGGCCCAGCTGACCAGCGTGGTCGAGGTGGACGTCACCAAGATCATGTCGCTGCGCGGCAAGGCCAAGGAGGGCTTCCTCGCCCGCGAGGGCGTCAAGCTGTCCCCGATGCCGTTCTTCGTCAAGGCCGCCGCCCAGGCGCTGAAGACCCACGCGGTCGTCAACGCCCGGATCAACGAGGCCGAGGGCACCATCACCTACTTCGACACCGAGAACATCGGTATCGCGGTGGACTCCGAGAAGGGTCTGATGACCCCGGTCATCAAGGGTGCGGGCGACCTCAACATCGCCGGCATCTCGAAGAAGACCGCCGAGCTGGCCACCAAGGTCCGCGACAGCAAGATCACCCCGGACGAGCTGTCCGGCGCCACCTTCACCATCAGCAACACCGGCTCGCGCGGTGCGCTGTTCGACACCGTGATCGTGCCGCCGAACCAGGTCGCCATCCTGGGCATCGGCGCCACCGTCAAGCGCCCGGTGGTCATCGAGGCCGACGGCGGCACCGCCATCGGCATCCGCGACATGACCTACCTGTCGCTCTCCTACGACCACCGCCTGGTGGACGGCGCCGACGCCGCCCGCTACCTGGTCGCGGTCAAGGAGATCCTGGAGGCCGGCGAGTTCGAGGTCGAGCTCGGCCTGTAAGGCATCACTGCCGGTCCGCGGTTTCGGCTGCACGGAGCCCCGCGTCGTCCCTGGACGGCGCGGGGCTCCGCCGTTGCCGGTGTGTCCGCCTGCCGTCCGCCTGCTCCTGGCCGCGCCTGGCCGCCTCCGACCCGCGCCCGGCTGCGTCGAACATCACCAGCGTTTCGCCGGGCCATGGCATGCGCGGGGGCTGGCGAACGGGGATGCTGGAGCGGTGATGGACGAGACCGACTTCTGGCAGATGATCGACGAGACCCGGGAGGACGCCGACGGCGATCCGGACGAGCAGGCCGACCGGCTGGTGGAACGGCTGGTCCAGCTGACCCCGGACGACGTCATCGACTTCGCCCGGCTGTTCGAGGCCCGGTTCCAGCGGGCCTACCGCCACGACCTCTGGGGCGCCGCCTACCTGCTGCTGGACGGCGCCTCCGACGACACCTTCGACTACTTCCGCTGCTGGCTGATCGGCCAGGGCCGGGACGTCTTCGAGGGCGCTCTGTTCGAGCCGGACGACCTGGCGGACCTGCTGCCCGAGTTCGACGAGGAGGAGGACGGCGAGGCCGAGGACCTCGGCTACGCCGCCGACGAGGCGTACGAGCAGCTGACCGGGCTGCCGCTGCCCGAGGTGGGCGGGCGACAGTCCGGCCGACCGGCCGGGGCCGCGCTGGACTTCGACGACCCGGACGTCATGGCGAAACGGTTTCCCAAGCTCTGGGAGCGCTACGGGGATTAGGGCAGGCCACAGGTTCTGTCCGGCCGAACGGCGCGTCAGACACGCCCACGGCGTGAGCGGCGCCGGACGCGTCAGGCGGTGCTGCCGCCGCCGGACGTGCCGTCCTGCTTGACGCCCTTGAGGATCTGGTCCAGCACGGACGCGTCCGGCGCGCTCGGGGTGTCGTCCACCCCGCCCTCGAACACCACGAAGCCGCCGCCCTTGGCCGGGACGGCGGCCAGCAGGACGTAGCCCTGGGTGCCGTCCGCGGTGCGGATGTGCCAGCGCACGGCGTAGCCGGACACACCCGCGACGGTCGTGTAGCCGGAGCCGGAGTCGGTGTGCGAGCTGATCCCGGTGAAGATCTGGCCGGCGTACGCAGGCATGGTGGCCTCGGCGGCCGTCTTGGCGGTGACGCCCTGGACGGTGTCGGTCTCGACCGAGAACTGGCCGCGGATGCAGGAGTTGCCGTCCGGGCAGGTGTAGCGGCCGGTGCCCAGGTAGACCGTGGAGTGCGGGGAGTTGGGCGCCACGTCCCAGCCGTCGAGCACCGGGACGGTGATCGCGTGCTGGGCGTCCGGGACGGTGCTCCTGACGGTCGGCGCCGGTTTGGGCGCGGGCGTCGGGGCGGGCGTGCCCGCCGTGGGGCTCGGGGCGGGGCCGGCGCCCCGGGTGATGGTGACCGTCGGGTTCGGGGTCGGGTCGGCCTGCGGGGAGCCGCCGCCGCTGAGCACGATCCCGGCGACGATCCCGCCCACGGCCAGGACGGCGACCGCGATGCCGACGACCAGGCCGGGCCTCATCCGGCCGGGCGCCGGCTGCTGCGGCGGGTAGCCCGGCGCCGGGTAGCCGTAGCCCGCGCCCTGGGCGGGGTAGCCGTCCTGGGCCGGGTAGTAGCCGTCCTGGCCCGGGTAGCCGTAGCCCGGGGCGGGGGCGCTGCCCGGGTAGCCGTGGCCGGGGGCGTCCTGCGGGCCGCCGTAGCCGTACCCGGGCTGCCGGCCGGGGGGCTGCCAGCCCTGGGTGGGGGCGTCGGCGAGTTGGCCGGCGCCGCCCTGGAGCGGGCGCACCTCGCTGGTCCAGGCGTTGCCGTCCCACCAGCGCTCGTGACCGGGGGTGCCGTCCGCACCGGGGACCGGGTACCACCCGGGGGGCGTCGAGTTGCTCACGGCCGTACGGTACCCGGCGGGGTGCTGGTCCAGACAGAGCGGATCGGTCACGACTCTGCACCGCCCGCCGACCTGACTGATCGTCAGTTTCGGCGGACGGAAAGGCCGGTCGGGCTTGTCAGTGCGCCAGGCTGCGGGCCATCAGGACGTCGTCCACGTACGACCCGTCGATCAGGAACTCCTCCGCGAGCGAGCCCTCGACGACGAAGCCGCAGCCCTCGTAGAGGCGGCGGGCCGGGGCGTTCCAGCCGAGCACCCGCAGGGTCATCCTGCGCGCGCCCGCGGCCCGGGCGGCCTCGCAGGCCGCCTCGACCAGGCGCCGGCCGACACCCCGGCCGCGGGCCGTGCCGTCGACGACCAGGCCCTGGATCTGCCGGACGTGCCGGTTGCTGGCCAGCGGGGTCGGCGGGACCTGGCGGACGTAGCCGACCACCCGGCCGTCCAGGAGGGCGAGCAGGTACTGCTCCGGGGTGTGCCGTTCGTCGAAGACGCCGTCCCCCTCGGGCGGCTGCGGGGAGACGTCGGCCAGCGGGGACCAGGCGGCACGGTTGAGAACGGCGAGTTCGACCTCGTCCTCGGGCTGAGCTGGGCGGATGATCAGATCGTCCTCGTGCATGCGCGTCATGCTAGTGAGGCGCATGCCGACATGACAGGGCTTTGGGAACTGGGAGGATGGACGCATGCGCATCGCTGTCACAGGCTCCACGGGATTGATCGGCTCGGCTCTCGTCCGCTCCCTGCTGGCGGACGGCCACGAGGTGGTCCGGCTGGTCCGGCGCCGCTCCAGGACGGGCCCGCAGCCCGACGGCAGCACGGCCATCGGCTGGAACCCGCTGCTCGGCCAGGTCGAGCAGGACGGGCTGGCCGGGGTCGAGGCGGTCGTGCACCTGGCCGGCGCCGGGGTCGGCGACCACCGCTGGACGGACGCCTACAAACGGGAGATCCGGGAGAGCCGGGCACTCGGCACCGAGACGCTGGCCGTCGCACTGGCCGCGCTCAAGGAGCCGCCCCGGGTGCTGGTCAGCGCCTCCGCCGTCGGCTGGTACGGGCAGACCGGCGACCGGGTGATCGACGAGGACTCCCCCGCCGGCGACGACTTCCTGGCCGAGGTCTGCGTGGAGTGGGAGGCGGCCGCACGGCCGGCCGAGCTCGCCGGCATCCGGGTCGTCCACCCGCGCACCGGGATGGTGCTGTCCGCGGCCGGCGGGGCCGGCGCGCGGCTGTTCCCGCTGTTCAAGCTGGGGCTGGGCGGGCGGCTCGGCGACGGGCGGCAGTACTGGAGCTTCATCTCGCTGGCCGACCAGGTCGCCGCGCTGCGGTTCCTGATCGACCGGGACGACTTCTCCGGCGCCGTCAACCTCACCGCGCCCGATCCCGTCACCAACGCCGAGCTGACGGCGGCGCTCGGGCGGGTGCTCCGGCGGCCGACTCCGTTCCCGGTGCCTGAGGCGGTGCTCAAGGTGGTGCTCGGCGAGCTGGCGGTCGAGGTGGTCGGCAGCCACCGGGTGGTGCCGCGGCGGCTGCTGGACGCGGGCTTCCGCTTCGCGCACCCGGACGTGGACGCGGCGGTGCGCGCGGCGCTGTAAGTGGCGCCGTGCGTGGCGGTGGGGGCGACCGGTGGCGCGGAACCCTGCCGTCCGCCGCGGGTTTCCGGCACGGGCTGCACGGCGGGGCTCCGGCACGTCCCGCTGCGTACGGCGGCTACGGCATTCGCCCTGGCCAGGGGCATATGCCGGGCGGAGATCGGGTGGGGGTCGGACGGGGCTCCGGGAGGGGGCGCATGGGAGCACACACCGGGCGCGTCGCACGCCCCCGGTGACCGTGCGCGCCCGCCAACCCCGGAACCCGGCCCCAACGGCGCACTGTCCGTGACCGCGCTCCCGCCCGGTGCCGCACGCCCCCTCTCGACCCTTGGATCGGGCCCGATGCGCTTGTCTGATGCTCACACTGACTGGGCATCACACCGTCGGACCGTGTCCCGGCACCCCGCTGCCTGCGTCGGCCGGAGCCCCGGGACCAGGGAGGGAGCACGCCAGTGCCCACATACGACTTCACCCGCCGCGCCCGCCGCCCGTCCGACCCTGACGTCATCGTCATCGGCGCCGGACTCGCCGGCCTGGCCGCCGCACGCACGCTCACCGGCCGCGGCCTCACCGTGCAGATCCTTGAGGCCACGGACCGGATCGGCGGCCGGATGGCCACCCGCGAACTGGACGGATTCCGGCTCGACGACGGCAGCCACCTGCTGAACACCGCCTTCCCCGAACTCCGCCGCGTCCTCGACCTCGACCGCCTCGACCTGCGCCCGCTCGCCGCCGGAGTCCTCGTGCACAGCGGCGGCCGCCGCTACCGCACCGGGGACCCGCAGCTCACCACCGCCCGGCAGGCCGCCACCCGCGCCCCACTCGGCAGCCCGCTGGACAAGGCCCGGCTCGGCAGCTGGCTCGGCCGGCTCGCCACCACCCCCGCCAGCCGGCTCAAGGCCCGCCCGGAGACCACCACCGCCCGCGCGCTGGCCGGCCACGGGCTCGCCCCGCGCACCCTCGACGGCTTCCTGCGGCCACTGCTCAGCGCGCTGCTCAGCGATCCCGCCCTCGGCACCAGCAGCCGGATCGCCGACCTGGTCCTGCGCTCCTACGCGCGCGGACGACTCTGTCTGCCCGCCGGCGGGATCGCGGCCGTGCCGGCCCAGCTGGCCACCACCCTGCCCGCCGGCACCGTACGCACCGGGGTGCAGGTCACCTCGATCACCGCCGACGGCGTGGAGACCGCCGCCCACGGGCGGATCGGCGCCCAGGCCGTCGTCCTCGCCACCGACGCCCGCTCCGCCGCCGAACTGCTGCCCGGGCTACGGCTGCCGGACTTCCACCCCGTCACGACCTTCTACCACGCGGCCGACCGCACCCCACTGGGCGAGGCCGTCCTGCTGCTCGACGGCGACCGGCCCGGCGGGCAGCCGCCGCTGGTCTCGCACTCGCTGGTGCTCAGCGAACTGCACCCCTCCTACGCCCCCGCCGGACAGGCGCTGATCGCCACCACCGTGCTCGGGCGGCGCTCCTTCGACGCGGGCGGCCCGGCCGGACTGGAACCGGCGGTCCGGGCCCGGCTCGCCGAGCTGTACGGCGCCTCGACCACCGGCTGGCAGTTCCTGAACGTGCGGCACGTCCCGGACGCGCTGCCCGCGATGCCGCCGCCGCACAATCCCAGGCGCCCGGTGCGGGTGCTGGCCGGGCTGTACGTCGCCGGGGACCACCGGGACACCAGCACCGTGCAGGGCGCGCTGGTCTCCGGGCGGCGGGCGGCGCAGGCGGTGCTGCGCGACCTCGGCGTCCCGGCCAACGCCCGGGAGGCCGAGGCGGCGGCCTGAGCCCGTCGGGGTCGGCCCGGCGGGCTCCCGGCCTGGTTCCCGGCCCGGCTCCCGGCCCGGCGGGCTCCCGGCCTGGCTCCCGGGACACGCTGACGGCCCGCCGGTGGGTGACGGACCGGCGGCATGCCAGGATGCCGACATGACCGCTCATCGGATGATTTACACCGTCCGGCCGGTTGCGCGGTGAGCGCCGCCGTCCAGCCGGTGGCCCTGATCCTGATCCCCGCCGCGGCCGTCGCCGCGCCGCTGCTCGCCGACCGCCTGCTGCGGTGGATCGCCGTCCCGACCGTCGTGTTCGAGATCCTGCTCGGCGTCCTGATCGGCCCCGACGTCCTGAACTGGGCACGCGTCGACGACCTGGTCAACGCGCTCTCCCAGTTCGGCCTGGCCATGCTGATGTTCCTGGCCGGGTACGAGATCGACTTCGCCAAGCTGCGCGGCGGCCCGCTGAAACGGGCGGGCACCGCGTGGCTGGTCTCGCTCGTGGTGGCGCTCGGCGTGGGCGCGCTGGTCAACCGGGACCCGCTGAACGGCGCCTTCGCCGGGCTCGCGCTCACCACCACCGCCCTCGGGACCATCCTGCCGATCCTCCGCGACTCCGGCGAACTGCCCACCCCCTTCGGCTCGTTGGTGATGGCCACCGGGGCGGTCGGCGAGTTCGGGCCGATCATCGCGATCGCCATCCTGCTCAGCGGCAACTCCCCGGTCCGGACGGCCGTCATCCTCGGCGCCTTCGCGGTGATCACCGCCGTCGCGGTCCTCGGCGCACGCCGCCCCCGGCCCGCCTGGGCCACCCGGCTCATCGAGCGCACCCTGCGCACCTCCGGGCAGTTCGCCGTCCGGGCGGTGATCCTGGTGCTCGCCGTCATGGTGGCCGCCGCGATCTGGCTCGACCTGGACATGCTGCTCGGCGCCTTCACCGCCGGGATCGTCTCCCGGCTGCTGCTCTCCGACATCCGCCGGGCCGAGGAGGAGGTGATCGAGGCCAAGCTGGAGAGCATCGGCTTCGGTTTCCTGGTGCCGGTGTTCTTCGTGGTCAGCGGGATGAACTTCGACCTGTCCGCCCTGCTGGACGACCCCGGCACGATACTGCTCGTCCCGGTGTTCCTGCTGCTGCTCCTGGCCGTGCGCGGACTGCCCGCCGGGCTGCTCGCCCCGGCCGGACTCGGCCGGCGGGACCGCACGGCGCTCGGGCTCTACGGCGCGACGGCGCTGCCGCTGGTCGTGGTGATCACCACCATCGAGGTGGACGACGGCCACCTGCCGTCCTCGACAGCGGCCGCGCTGGTCGGCGCCGGCATGCTCTCGGTGCTGGTGTTCCCGCTGGTGGCGCAGCGGGTGCGCGGCGGCGTCCGGCCGCCCTCGCCGGAGGCCGGGCAGCCGCGCGTCCGGGCCGAGAGCTGGTGACCCGCTTCGCTCCCGCCCGTCGCCGAGGTGCTCGGAGCCGTCGCCGGGATGCTCCAGCCCGTCACCGGGGCGCCCGGAGCCGTCGCCGGGCGGATGGGCCCTTCGGCCCGGGGCGGACCCGGGCCGGACGGGTTTCCAGGGCCGCCGGAGCTCGCCCGACCGGCCCCTCTGCGACAGGTCCTCAGATCACGCCGGCCTGGCGGGCCGTCTCCTCGAAGGCACGGGCCACCGGACTGCCCCGGTAGGGGGTGAGGCGGCGGTGGAAGTCCCGGACGTACTCCAGCGAGCGGGCCGAGCGCATCTCCCCCGCCGCCCGCAGCGCGTCGGTGGCCATGGTGCAGGCCTCATCGAGGTCCCCCATGCCGAGCCGGGCGGTGGCCAGCACCAGCCGGCAGAAGATCCGGCTGCGCGCGTAGGCGGGTGAGCGCAGCCGCAGCGACTTCTCGGCGTGCTGCGCGGAGGTGCGCCACTGCTGGAGGTCGCGGTAGCAGTGGGCGAACTCGTCGGAGAGCTGGGCCTCGTCGAAGTACCGCGCCCAGGAGGGAAGTTCGTCGCCGACCCGGGCCGCGGCCAGTGCCCGCTCGGAGCGCACCAGGGCGGTGGTGCAGGCCCGGACGTCGCCCAGCAGGCCGTGCCCGCGCGCCTCGGCGGTGTGCATCAGCGACTGGACCACCGGCGGCACGGCGGTGCCCACGCCCTGCTGGGCGACCCGGGCCAGTTGGACGGCCTCCCGGCCGTGGCCCAGGTGGACGGCCTGCTGGCTCATCGTCACCAGGACGTACCCGCCGAGCGCGCGGTCCCCGGCGGCCTGGGACAGGCGCAGCGCCTGGACGAAGTAGCGCTGGGCGAGGCCGTGCGCGGCGATGTCGAAGGACGTCCAGCCTGCCAGCCTGGTCAGGTCGGCGACGGCGCCGAACAGCGCCCGGCCGATCTGCTCGCCGTAGCGGCCGCGCAGCATCGGCTCGGCCTCGCTCTCCAGGTAGCGGACCAGCGCCTGCCGGGCGTGCCCGCCGCCGTAGGCGTGATCGAGCGCCCGGAAGAGGTCGCCGACGGCGCGGATGGCGGCGATGTCGCCGCGGCCGACCCGCAGGGCGGGGCGCGACTCGCGGGCCGGTTCGGTGTACGGCGGCTCGACGGCGGTCGGCGGGCGCCGGCTCTGGGTGGGCACCCGGCCGATGGTGGGCCCGGCGGGGCCGGCCGCGCCGGGCACGGGGCGGATGCCGGGGGCCCCGTGGTGGGCCTGGCTGCGCGCCGGGCTCGGAGGGGGAGCGCCGGGCGCGGGGGGCACGCTCTGGGCGGGTGCGGCGGGTGCTCCGGATGCCGCCGTCACGGCGGATGCTGCGGTGCCGGCGGTACCGGCAGCGGCGGCGGACGGACCGGCGGGCGGACCGGTGGCGGCGTCGGGGCGGACCATCGTCGAGCCGTCCCGGGCGACGCGCTCGTCGGTACGGCCGATCAGCCAGTCCCGGCTGGGGACGACCAGGCCCGCCGGGGTGAAGGCGATCCGGCGCAGTTCGGACTGCGGGCCGTTGTCCTTGCGCCACATGCTCGCCACGATGTCCACCGCCTCCTGCGGGGTCTCGGCGAACTCCAGGCCCGCGTACACCGGGGCGCAGGCGTCCAGGCCGAGGTCCTGGGCGGTGAGGCGGCGGCCGAGGCGGCGGGTGAAGACCTCGGCGATCAGCGCGGGGGTGGCGCCGCGGGGCTGCTGGCCGCGCAGCCAGCGGGTGACCGAGGTCTTGTCGTAGCGCAGGTCGAGGCCGTGTTCCAGGCCGAGCTGGTCGACCCGGCGGGCCAGGCCCGCGTGCGAGAAGCCGGCTTCCTCGATGAGCGCGGCGAGTTGGCCGTTCTGCGGGGACGGGCCGGAGTGCCCGGAGTGGCCGCCGACCGGCCCGGGCGCGGGGACGGCGGGTTCGTGCCGGTCGGTTGTGGCCTGCGCGGGCAGCCGCAGTTCGTCGGCGGTCGGGGCGTCGGCGGTCAGGGCGTCGGGGGCGTCCGGCAGGGTCCGGCCGACCGGGCCTCGGTGGTGGCCGAGCGGGTCGAGCGGTCCGTACGCCGGGCTGTCGGTTGCAGGCCGTTGGGGCATGTCAGTCAACACCTCTCGGACGTCGCACCGGGCTCTACCAGCACTTCGGCTGCCTGGGGCGGCGCCCCCTGTCGGGAATCGGCGTGAATGTAGCGAGCATTCGGGCGCTATGGGTGGATCTGACCGAGCAATCCTCCGAACGGGTGAAGCAATCGCGCCCATTGTGGGGAAGCGCGGGCGGCGCGGGTTTGGCCTTTCGCGGTCGAACCGTCGATCGACCATCATGGCGGTGAACACCACAGCCCACCGGGATGCTGTGGTGGACCACCACATGGGAGCCGGGCCCCCGGGTTTCCTAGCGTTCTCGGCCATGGACACCACTACAGCCCGCCCGCTCGACGGCCGGACGGCCCTGGTCACCGGGGCCGCCTCGGGCATCGGCCGGGCCTGTGCCGAGGCCTTCGCCGGGGCCGGCGCCCGGGTCTACGTCGTCGATCTCGCGGCCGGCCCGGCCCGGGAGCTCGCCGAGCGGATCGGCGGCCGCGCCGTCGTCGCCGACCTCGCCGACCCCGAGGCCGTGGAGGCCCTGCCGGCCGACGCCGACATCGTGGTCAACAACGCCGGCCTCCAACACGTCGCGCCCGTCCACGAGTTCCCGCCCGACCGCTTCACCCTCATCCAACGCGTCATGGTCGAGGCGCCGTTCCGCATCCTGCGCCGCACTCTCCCGCACATGTACGAGCGGGAGTGGGGCCGGGTGGTCAACATCTCCTCCGTCCACGGTCTGCGGGCCAGCGCCTTCAAGTCCGCCTACGTCACCGCCAAGCACGCGCTGGAGGGCCTCAGCAAGACCGTCGCCCTGGAGGGTGCCCCCTACGGCGTCACCAGCAACTGCATCAACCCGGGCTACGTCCGAACTCCCCTGGTGGAGAAGCAGATCGCGAGCCAGGCGCTCGCCCACGGCATCCGCGAGGACGAGGTCGTCGAGCAGATCATGCTCGAACGCACGGCCGTCAAGCGTCTCATCGAACCCGAGGAGATCGCCCAACTCGCCCTCTGGCTCTGCTCCCCGCCCGCCTCCTACATCACCGGCGCCAGCCTCCCCGTCGACGGCGGCTGGACGGCGCACTGAGCAGCGGTACCTGGCCGCCCTCCCCAGGCCGACCCCCGGGACTATGTGGGTGGCCCACATAGTCCCGGGGAACGCGCCTCCCTACCTTGTGGCGACGTCCCTTGGGGCGGCGCCCCTTGTGGCGACATTCCTCGGGGCGACGCCTCTCGGGGCGACGCCCTCCCCCCGGCCCGGAAGTGGTGACCATGAACGCCTCCGCACCAGCCACGGCAGCCACCCGCTCACTCCCTCGGGTCGTGGCCGCCAGTCTCATCGGGACCACCATCGAGTGGTACGACTACTTCTTGTACGGAACAGCGGCCGCGCTGGTGTTCAACAAGCTGTTCTTCCCGAACACCGATCCGCTGACGGGCACGCTGCTGTCCTTCCTCACCTACGCGATCGGGTTCGCCGCGCGGCCGGTCGGGGCGCTGGTGTTCGGGCACTTCGGGGACCGGGTCGGGCGGAAGAAGCTGCTCGTCGTCAGCCTGCTGCTGATGGGCGGGTCGACCACGCTGATCGGGGTGCTGCCCACCTACAGCTCCATCGGGGCGGCGGCGCCGGTGCTGTTGACGGTGCTGCGCCTGGTGCAGGGCTTCGCGCTCGGCGGGGAGTGGGGCGGGGCGGTGCTGCTGGTGTCGGAGCACGGGGACCAGCGGCGGCGCGGGTTCTGGGCGTCGTGGCCGCAAGGCGGGGCGCCGGCCGGGAACCTGCTGGCGGCGGGGGTGCTGTCGCTGCTGACGGCGGTGCTGTCGGAGGACGCGTTCCTGTCGTGGGGGTGGCGGGTGCCGTTCCTGCTGTCGGCGGTGCTGGTCGGGGTCGGGCTGTGGATCCGGCTCGCGGTGGACGAGTCGCCGCTGTTCAAGCAGGCGCTGGCGGCCCAGCAGCAGCGGAAGACCGTCGAACAGCCCCCGCTGGTGGCGGTGTTGCGCAACCACTGGCGGGAGGTGCTGGTGGCGATGGGCGCACGGATGGCGGAGAACATCTCGTACTACGTGATGACCACGTTTGTGCTGACGTACGCCGTCACCCACGCGCACTTCTCCAAGCAGACCGCGCTGAACGCCGTACTGATCGGCTCGGCGATCCAGTTCGCGCTGATCCCGCTGTTCGGAGCACTGTCCGACCGGGTCGGACGCAAACCGGTGTACCTGGTGGGCGCGGTCGGGGTGGGCATCTGGGCGTTCGTCTTCTTCGGGCTGGTGGACACCAGGTCGTTCGGACAGCTGGTGGTCGCGGTGACGGTCGGACTGGTCTTCCACAGCGCGATGTACGCACCGCAGGCGGCGTTCTTCTCCGAGCTGTTCGCCACCCGGATGCGGTACTCGGGCGCCTCGATCGGGGCCCAGTTCGCCTCGGTGGCCGCCGGCGCGCCCGCGCCGCTGATCGCGACCGCACTGCTCAAGGACTACGGCAACGCCACCCCGATCTCGGTGTACGTGGCGATCGCGGCGGCGATCACCGTGCTGGCGGTGCTGTGCGGGCGGGAGACCAGGGGCAGCGACCTGGCGGACGTCGAGGCGGCGGTGGAGGCGGACGGCGCCGCCGTGGCGGCCAAGCCCGCCACCGCCTGACGGCCGAGCCGCTACGATCGCGCTTCCGCCGGACCCGACGCCGATTGGCGGCACGCACCATGAACCACCCTCACGAAAGCGCCGCGCCCGCGCTGCGGCGGCTGCTCGACCTGCTCGCCTCCGGCGCCGCCACCGAGGACTTCGCCGACGTGCTGGCCGACGCCCGCCGCCGCGGGGCGCCGGCCGCCGTCCTCGCCGAGATCGACGACGCCACCTGGCAGGCCCTGCGGGTGCACCGCACGCTGCGTCAACACCGGCGCCGGGAAGCCGAGTTGACCGCCCTGTTCGACACCGCCGGGGACCTCGCCGCCTCCCGGGAGCTGGACACCGTGCTCCAGGCGATCGTCCGCCGCGCCCGGATGCTGCTCGGCACCGACACCGCGTACCTGACCCTGCCGGACGAGGCCGCGGGCGACACCTACATGCGGGTCACCGACGGCTCGGTCTCCGTCCTGTTCCAGACCCTGCGGCTCAGCCTCGGGCACGGCCTGGGCGGCCTGGTCGCGCAGACCGCCCGCCCGTACGCCACCCCCGACTACCGCACCGACGAACGGTTCCACCACACCGGCACGATCGACGCGGGCGTGCTCGACGAGGGCCTGGTGGCGATCATCGGGGTGCCGCTGCTGCTCGGCGGCGAGGTCATCGGGGTGCTGTTCGCCGCCGACCGCTCGCCCCGCGCCTTCTCCCCCGACGAGGTGGCGCTGCTGTGCACGCTGGCCGCGCACGCCGCGATCGCCCTGGACACCGCCAAGTCGCTGGCCGACACCCGGGCCGCGCTCGCCGAACTGAACAGCGCCAACGAACTGGTCCGCGCCCACTCGGCCGCCGTCCAGCGCGCCGAGCAGGCGCACGACCGGCTCACCGACCTGGTGCTGCGCGGCGCCGAGGTGCCGGACGTCGCCGCCGCCGTCGCGACCCTGCTGGGCGGCGAGATAGCCGTCCTCGACGCCGAGGGCGAGCCGCTGGCCGGGCGGTCCGCACCCGCCGGCGAACTGGCGGAGGCGGTCGCCGCGTCCCGGGCCGAGGGGCGGTCCGTCCGGCACGGCGAGCTGTGGGTGTGCGCGGTGCTGGCCGGGCACGACGCGCTCGGCACCCTGGTGCTGCGCGGACGCCCCGGCCTCGACGACGCCGACCGGCGGCTGTTCGAGCGGGCCAGCGTGGTGACCGCGCTGCTCCTGCTGCTGCGCCGCTCGGTGGCCGAGACCGAGAACAGGGTCCGCGGCGAACTGCTCACCGACCTGCTCACCGCCCCCGACCGCGATCCGGCCGGGCTCACCGCGCGCGGCCGCCGGCTCGGCGTCGACCTCGCCCGCCCGCACCTGGTCCTGGTCGCCGAACCGGCCGAACCCGCCGGACCCCCCGTCCCCGACCGCGGCCGGCTGGCCGGCGCCGCCCGGCGGTACCTGTTCGGCTCCCGGGGCGTCAGCGCCGAGCACGGCGAGGCGGTGGTGCTGCTGGTGCCGGAGGCCGGCGACCCGGAGGAGGCCGCACGGCAGGCCGCCGAGCGGCTGGCCCGGCTGGCCGGGTTCCCCGTCACCGTGGGCGCCGGCCGCCCGGCCGCCGGCCCGCCCGCGCTGGCCGCCTCGTACGCCGAGGGCCTGCGCTGCGTCCGGGCGCTGCGGGTGCTCGGCCGCGCCGGGGAGGGCGCCTCGGCCCGCGCGCTGGGCTTCCTCGGGGTGCTGCTCGGCGACGGGCACGACGTGGACGGCTTCGTCGGCTCGGCGCTCGGCCCGCTGCTCGCCTACGACGCCCGCCGCGGCACCGAACTGGTCCGCACCCTGCGCGCCTACTTCGACTGCGGCGGCAGCCTCACCCGCGCCAAGGACGAACTGCACGTCCACGTGAACACCGTCGTCCAGCGGCTGGACCGGGTCGAGGCGCTGCTCGGCCCGGACTGGAACCACCCCGAGCGCTCGCTCGAACTCCAGCTGGCGCTGCGGCTGCAACTGCTGGCGGGGGGCTGAACGGGTCCTTGCGGCCGTGATCCTTCCGGGCGCCCGAACGGTCCGGTTCGGCCTCCTGCACGGCCCGTACGGGCGGCTGAACCGTCCGCACGGGCGTGGGCGTACAGTGGCGAGGTTGGTCTCGAACGCCTGGCAAGGAGCGGCAGCGGTGAGCGAGAACGTGCGTTTCGTTCGAATGGGGACAGGCGAGGGCGCCATCGCCTACCAGGAGGCCTGGGAGGAGCAGCAGCGCCTGCACGCGCTGCGGGTCGCGGACGAGATCCCCGACACCGTGCTGCTGCTGGAGCACCAGCCCGTCTACACGATGGGCAAGCGCACCAACCCCGCCGACCTGCCGCTCGACGGCACCCCGGTGGTCGAGGTCAACCGCGGCGGGGAGATCACCTGGCACGGCCCCGGCCAGCTGGTCGGCTACCCCATCGTCAAGCTGCCCGACCCGATCGACGTGGTCGCCTACGTCCGCCGGCTGGAGGAGGCGCTGATCCGCGCCTGCGCCGGGTTCGGCGTCGGCACCACCCGGGTCGAGGGCCGCAGCGGCGTCTGGGTGCTGGGCGACTCCATCCCGGACGCCGTGGTGGACCCGGCGCAGGTGGTGGACATCGGCAAGCTGACCCTGCGGATGGGCCTGCCGCTGGGCATCGACCCGCGGCTGGCCGGCCCCGAGTACGCGCCGTCCAACGCCGGCCAGCGCGGCGACGACCGCAAGCTCGCCGCGATCGGCGTCCGGGTCGCCCGCGGGGTCACCATGCACGGCTTCGCGCTCAACTGCGACCCCGACATGACCTGGTTCGACCGGATCGTGCCGTGCGGCATCCGGGACGCCGGCGTCGCCTCGCTCGCCGGCGAGCTGGGGCGCGACTTCACCGTCGGCGAGGCGCTGCCGGTGGTCGAGCGGCACCTGGCGGACGTGTTCGCCGAGCTGCCCGAACCCGCGCTCACCCGCTGACCCGGGCCCGGGTCCTCGCCCGGGCTCTTCCCCGGGCCCCACTCCGGATTGCCCCCCGGGAATCTACCGGCCAGTAGCGCTGTTGCCCTGCGATTGCGGGGCAACAGGCCGCGCGAAGGCCTTACAACCACAGGCGTACCCTGGGGGTACCCCGTCTAGTTCTAGGAGTCGCACGTGTCCGCTGTCGCGCCCGACGGCAGGAAGCTGCTCCGCCTGGAGGTCCGCAACAGCGAGACCCCCATCGAGCGGAAGCCCGAGTGGATCAAGACCCGCGCGAAGATGGGGCCGGAGTACAACGCCCTCCAGTCGCTGGTGAAGAAGGAGGGGCTGCACACCGTCTGCCAGGAAGCCGGCTGCCCCAACATCTTCGAGTGCTGGGAGGACCGCGAGGCGACCTTCCTCATCGGCGGCGACCAGTGCACCCGCCGCTGCGACTTCTGCCAGATCGACACCGGCAAGCCCGCCGAGTTCGACCGGGACGAGCCGCGCCGGGTCGCCGAGTCCATCGTCACGATGGACCTCAACTACGCCACCATCACCGGCGTCGCCCGCGACGACCTGCCGGACGGCGGCGCCTGGCTGTACGCCGAGACCGTGCGCCAGGTGCACGCGCTGACCGCCGACCGCGAGAGCGGCCGCACCGGCGTCGAACTGCTGATCCCCGACTTCAACGCGGTGCCCGAGCAGCTGGCCGAGGTCTTCTCCTCCCGCCCCGAGGTGCTCGCGCACAACGTCGAGACGGTGCCGCGGATCTTCAAGCGGATCCGCCCGGCCTTCCGCTACGAGCGCTCGCTCGACGTCATCACCCAGGCCCGCGCGGCCGGGCTGGTGACCAAGTCCAACCTGATCCTCGGCATGGGCGAGACCCGCGAGGAGGTCAGCCAGGCGCTGGCCGACCTGGTCGGCGCCGGCTGCGAGCTGATCACCATCACCCAGTACCTGCGCCCCTCGCTGCGCCACCACCCGGTGGAGCGCTGGGTCAAGCCGCACGAGTTCGTCGAGCTCCAGCAGGAGGCCGAGGAGCTGGGCTTCGCCGGGGTCATGTCGGGCCCGCTGGTGCGCTCCTCCTACCGGGCCGGGCGACTGTACCGGCAGGCGCTGGAGCGGCGCGCGCAGGCCGCGGTCTGATCCGGCCGGGTCGGCTGGGTCGGCTGGGCTGATTGAGCCAGCAGATTCTGATGATCCTGCTGATCCGGTGCTTTTGAGCCATCCGGTGCGCGAGCGAAGGGCGGAGCCTCGGCTCCGCCCTTTCGGTTTCACCGCGCTTTGACTGCCTGGTCACCGCCTGGTAACACGGGATGGTGACGATGGACTCGTTGCGATCGTTCGATTCTTCTCAGCCACGAGGGGAGCTGTTCGGCATGCGGATGCGCATCCGGTCGGTGGGGGTCGCGCTGCGGCTCGCCGAGAGCGTCCTGCTGGCGGGTGGCCAGCAGCAGGCCCGGCGCAACGCCTGGGCGGCGGTCTGCGAGAACCGCCGGTACGCGGCGGACCGCCGACACGACGCGCGGGCGGCGACGACGTCACCGCCACGACGGTGACGTTCTCGACTCGGCTCTCGACTCGGCTCTCGACGCGACCGCTCCGGAGGCCGTTCACCGTCGCCGACGGTCGCTGTGTGCGACGGCACAGGGCACACGAGTCACGGATCGAGGCGAACGGGTACCGGGCTTGGATATCCCGTACCCGTGCCACGTACCATGAGCGTTATGGCGAGGGAAACATCCGAGAACCCCGGGCGACTGAAGCAGATCCGCCTGGCTTACACCATGACCAAGAAGGTCGACACCAAGATCGGCCTGATCATCGCCGGCGTCGGCCTGCTGACCTTCGGCGTGTTCCTCGCCATCGGCTTCGCAATCGACCACCCGATCTACCTGGGCATCCTGGGCTTCATCGTGGCCTTCCTGGCCATGGCGATCGTCTTCGGGCGCCGGGCCGAACGCGCGGCGTTCGGACAGATGGAGGGGCAGCCGGGCGCCGTTGCGGCGGTGCTGAACAACATCCGACGCGGCTGGAGCTCCAACTCCACCCCGGTCGCGGTCACCCGCAACCAGGACGCGGTCTACCGCGCGGTGGGCCGGGCCGGAATCGCGCTGATCGGCGAAGGCAACCCGAACCGGGTGCGCCAGCTGCTGGCCTCCGAGAAGAAGAAGATGGCCCGGGTCGTCGGCGACGTGCCGGTGCACGACATCGTGGTGGGTACCGGCGAGGGCGAGATCCCGCTCAAGAAGCTGCAGATCCACCTGATGCGACTGCCCCGCGCCATCACCGCGTCCCAGGTCACCGAGACCAACGACCGTCTGCGCGCCCTGGGCGACCTGCTCTCCAAGGCGCCGATCCCCAAGGGCCCGATGCCCAAGGGTGCCCGGATGCCCAAGGGCGGCCAGGCCCGCTGACGCTCCCCCGACCACAACACTGAACGGCCCCGCCGCGGAGATCCCGCAGCGGGGCCGTTCAGTGTTGTGCGGCAAGGCCGTCCGGCCCTGGATCCAGGCTGGGTTCCGGACTGGATCCGGACCTCGACAGATCCGGACTAGATCCGGACCTCGACGGTGCCGACCGCCTTGTCGTGCAGACCGCGGGTGTCGCGGTCCCAGACCAGCGGCGGCACCACCAGGCAGAGCAGCAGGGTGCGCAGCAGCACCTGCGGGATGGTCGCGCGGCCGCCGTCCAGACGGATCACCCGGAGGCCGAACAGCCGCTTGCCGACGGTCGTCCCGGTGGTGGCGAGCAGCACCGCCGCGACCAGGAAGTAGAGCGGGCTGGTCCACAGGTTCGCCTCGGCCGGGCTGCCCTTGCCGATCAGCCCGTAGGCGATCAGGGCGACCAGCCAGCCGTCCACGAACAGGGCGCCGATCCGGCGGCCCGGGCCCGCGATCGAGCCGGGGCCCTCCTTGGGCAGGCCGAGGCGCTCGCCGCGGAAGCCGAAGTCGGCTCCCATCTTCTCGGCGGCCGCCTTCGGGCCGTCGATCCACGATCCCAACGCTTCTCTGGTGTCCACGAATCCACACTAACCGGGCGACCCGTCCGCGCCGCCACCGGCTCCCCCGAACGCCACGGGCGGGTGAATCGTGCCGCCGGAGCTTTCCAAGTGGTCCAGACCACTTGTGGAGAGCCGAGCCTGACGGCGGTGCGTTTTGCCCCGTCCCGTACATCTTTGCCACCCGATCGGCGGGCGTGGTTAACATTTATGAAACGGCCGGGTCACCGGCCGGAAACGGCCCGTTCCTAGGGTGAGCCCCATTCGCACGCCGAGGAGGATGGATGTTCAACAACGCCGCCGAAGTGAAGCAGTTCATTCAGGACAACGACGTGAAGTTCGTCGATGTCCGCTTCTGCGATCTGCCTGGCGTCATGCAGCACTTCTCCGTACCTGCGGCGACCTTCGACCCGTCCGAGATCCTGATGTTCGACGGCTCGTCGATCCGCGGCTTCCAGGCCATCCACGAGTCCGACATGGCCCTGGTCCCGGACCTCGCCACGGCTCGGCTCGACCCCTTCCGGGTCGAGAAGCACCTCAACATCAACTTCTTCATCCAGGACCCGGTCACCGGCGAGGCCTACAGCCGCGACCCGCGCAACGTCGCCAAGAAGGCCGAGGCCTACCTCGCCTCCTCCGGCATCGCCGACACCGCATTCTTCGGGCCCGAGGCCGAGTTCTACGTCTTCGACTCGGTCCGCTTCGAGACCAGCGCCAACGCGTCCTTCTACCACATCGACTCGGAGGCCGGCGCCTGGAACTCCGGCGCCGCCGAGGGCGACGTCCGCGGCTACAAGGTCAAGTACAAGGGCGGCTACTTCCCCACCCCGCCGGTGGACCACTTCGCCGACCTGCGGGCCGAGATGTCGCTCGAACTGGCCAAGTCCGGCCTCGAAGTCGAGCGCCAGCACCACGAGGTCGGCACGGCCGGCCAGGCCGAGATCAACTACAAGTTCAACACCCTGCTGCACGCCGCCGACGACCTGATGCTGTTCAAGTACATCATCAAGAACGTCGCCTGGCGCAACGGCAAGACGGCCACCTTCATGCCCAAGCCGATCTTCGGCGACAACGGCTCGGGCATGCACGTCCACCAGTCGCTGTGGACCGAGGGCTCGCCGCTCTTCTACGACGAGCAGGGCTACGCCGGCCTCTCCGACACCGCCCGCTACTACATCGGCGGCCTGCTCCGGCACGCCCCCTCGCTGCTGGCCTTCACCAACCCGTCGGTGAACTCCTACCACCGCCTGGTCCCGGGCTTCGAGGCGCCGGTCAACCTCGTCTACTCCCAGCGCAACCGCTCGGCCGCGATCCGCATCCCGATCACCGGCTCCAACGCCAAGGCCAAGCGCATCGAGTTCCGCGCGCCCGACCCCTCCTCCAACCCGTACCTGGCCTTCGCCGCCATGCTGATGGCCGGCCTCGACGGCATCCGCAACAAGATCGAGCCGCTGGAGCCGGTCGACAAGGACCTCTACGAGCTCGCCCCCGAGGAACACGCCAACGTCCCGCAGGTGCCCGCCTCCCTCCCGGCCGTCCTCGACGCCCTGGAAGCCGACCACGAGTACCTGCTCGCCGGCAACGTCTTCACCCCGGACCTGATCGAGACCTGGATCGACTTCAAGCGCACCAACGAGATCGCCCCCATCGCCCTCCGCCCCCACCCCCACGAGTTCGAGCTGTACTACGACCTGTAGAAGCTCCTCCGACCTGCGGAAACGCAGTTCGACCTCTCATCGTTTCCGCAGGTCAGACGAGGTTCTGACCTGCGGAAACGCCTGGAGAGGGGTCGGCTGCGACACCCCTGGGGCTCGCGATGTGGAATGAGAGTGCACTGGGTTCGATCTCCGCAGGAGTTCTGTGTAGTGCCGGCGGCTCGGGCAGCGCCGCCTCGTTCTTCTGATCCTGTCCCTACCGTCTACGCGGCATGAGTCCGGACCGTCTACGCGGCATGAGTCCGGCTTCGAAGGCGACGATCGCCAGGTGGACGCGGTCCCGGGCTTCGAGCTTGGCGAACAGGCGCGCGACATGCGTCTTCGCGGTCGCCGCGCTGATCACCAGCCGCTCGGCTATCTCAGTGTTCGACAGTCCCTGTCCGACCAGTGCCAGCACCTCGCGCTCCCGGTCGGTGATCCCCGCGAGGAGACGTGGGTCCGCAGCGGGCTCGGCGTCCGGTTCGGGGGCCGCGGGACGGGACGTCCCGGCGAAATCCGCGATCAGCCGTCGGGTCACGCTCGGTGCGATCAGCGCGTCGCCCGCGGCCACCACACGGATCGCTCCCAGGATCGCGTCCAGGGCCATACTCTTGAGCAGGAATCCGCTGGCCCCGGCGCGCAGTGCGCCGTAGACGTACTCGTCGTCGTCGAAGGTCGTCAGCACCAAGACCTTGGGCGGGTCCGGTTCGGCGGTCGCCTGCCGGGTCGCCTCGATCCCGTCCATATCCGGCATCCGGATGTCCATCACCACGACGTCCGGCCGCAGTTCACGCACCAGGCGCACCGCCTCGCGGCCGTCGCCGGCCTGGCCGACCACCTCCAGGTCGTCGGTGTCGCCGATCAGGATCCCGAGCCCGACCAGCATCAGCGGCTGGTCGTCGACCAGCAGCACCCGCACGCTCATGCCGGGAGCCTCGCAGCCACCCGGAATCCGCCCTCCGAACGCCGGCCCGCGCTGAACTGGCCGGACAGCAACGTCACCCGCTCGCGCATGCCGAGCAGGCCGAAGCCGCTGCCGCCGGCCCCCGCCGTGAACCTCGGACGGCCCGGGCCGCCGAGACCGTCGTCCCCGTCGTCCACCACCTCGATCGTCACCCCTTCCGGCTCGTAACCGACCGCGACCCGGCACGTCCGCGCACCGGAATGCCGCACCACGTTCGTCACCGACTCCTGGACGATCCGGAACGCCGACAGTTCGATCTCCGGCGGCAGTGGACGCCGCTCGCCCCGCCAGGTCACGTGGACCCGCACCCCGGCGCCGGCCGTGCGTTCGGCGAGCTGCGGGACGTCGGCCAGGCTGCTGGCTGGCGCCAGCGGAGCGGCCTGCGGCATGGCGTCATCCGGCTCGGCGCGGCGGAGCGCCCCGAGCATGCGCTGCAGCTCCAGCAGCGTCTCCCGGCTGGTGGTCTCGATGCCGGTCAGCGCCTGCCGCGTCTGCTCGGGCTTGGTCTCCACGACCCGCGCCGCCGCTCCCGACAGCACCGTGATGATCCCGATGCTGTGCGCGACGCTGTCGTGCAGCTCGCGGGCGATCCGCAGCCGCTCGGCCAAGACGACGCGGGCCGCGGTCTGCTCCTGCAGGGCTTCGAGGTATTCACGGCGTTTGCGATACACGCCCCCGAAGACCCACGCGACCGCGAACCACAACGCGAACCCCCCGGCCCACTGGACCGCGTCGCTGACGGACTGCTCGCGGGTGTGGATGTCGTTGACGAGCGCGGCCGCGACGCCCGCGACGGAGCCGACGGCGGCAGCCTTCGGCCGCCGGACGGCGAGGTACCCGCCCAAGCCGACGAGCAGGACGAACACGATCGAGGGCCGCGCGCCGAAGGCGTCGCCGAGGACTGTTTCGCCCAGGACCGCCGCGAAGACCGCCGCCGGCAGGCGGCGCACCAGCAGAACCGGCAGGGCGAGCACGATGTACAGACCGATCATCTGGGCGGGCTCGAGGTCGGGGAACCGGAACAGGCCGTTCTCAGGGGTCGGCATCGTCAAGGGGAGCATCAGCGCGTACAAGCAGGCAGTGGCCAGTACCACGGCCTGTGACGTCAGCCAGGTCACGCGCTTCGATGTCGAGAGACGCTGGAGAAGCTGTTCCATACGGAGATCGTATTCAGTGGCATCGGCTCTGCGCGTCGCCCCGGGGATGTACGCCGGATACGCCCCCGGGCCGATGACCTGGGAAGAGGTGACATCCGCCGGCCGACGCGGTGGATCGTGGTCCGTTCCTAGGTTCATGGCCATGACGAATGCACCGATGATCGACCTCCGCGACGCGACGAAGAAGTACGACGACGGCCCGCCCGCACTGGCCGGCGTCACCTTGTCCGTGGCGGCTGGTGAGTGCGTGGCGATCCTCGGCCATTCCGGCAGTGGCAAGTCCACGCTGCTGAACCTGATCGCGGGTCTGGACAAGCCTTCCAGTGGCACCGTGACCGTCGACGGCACCCGCGTCGACCAGCTCGGCGAGGCCGGTTCGGCGAAGTACCGCCGGGCCTCCATCGGCATGATCTTCCAGTTCTTCAACCTGCTGGACGACCTGACCGTATTGGACAACGTCATGGTTCCGGCGCAGCTGGCCGGGATGGGCAAGCGCGAAGCGCAGCGGCGGGCCGTCGAGCTGCTCGGCTCGCTGGACATCGACCGGCATGTCAATGCCTATCCGCAGCGGCTGTCCGGCGGGCAACGGCAGCGGGTGGCGGTGGCCAGGGCCCTGATGAACGAGCCGGCGCTGCTGCTGGCCGATGAGCCGACCGGCGCCCTGGACTCGAGCTCGGCCGAGGACGTGCGCCAGCTGCTGCTGGAGCTGAACAGCGATGGCCAGACCATCCTGCTGGTCACCCACGACGTGCAGTTGGCCGCGAGCACCGCGCGCCGCACGATCGAGTTGGTGGACGGCGCGGTCGAGCGGGACGTGGTCAACACCGCCGGCGGCGCCACCGTCAACAGCTCGGCGGGAGCGGTCCGGTGAGCGCCCTGGGCAAGGTCGTACGTTCCGGCGTGGGCCGCCGTCGGGTCCAGTCCATCGTCATGGCCCTGACCACGTTCGCCGCGGTGACGTCCTCAGTACTCTCCCTCGGTCTGCTGACTGTCGTGCAGGCCCCGTTCGAGCACGCTTTCAGTGCCCGGAACGGGGCGCACCTGGCGGTCCAGTTCGACAGTTCGAAGGTCACGGCCGCGCAGGCCACCGCCACCGCGCACGCCGCCGGCGTCACCGAGGCGGCCGGGCCGTACCCGGTCGCCGCCGCCCTGGACACAACCATCGGCACGGACTGCCCCAAGAACGATTTCGCCGGTACTGACAACCATCCGATCACCGTCACCACCCGGCCCGACCTGGGCAGCACCTCCGGGATGGACCAACTGGCGCTGACCCAGGGGCGCTGGCCGACGAGCCCGGACGAGATCGCCCTGCCGTGGCAGCACTACGCCACCGACTGCTTCGGCAGTTCAGTGGTGTTCTCCTCCCTGCCGGGCAAGCCGTCGTTCAAGGTCGTCGGCTTCGGCGGCTCGGTGACCGACAGCGCGACCGCCTTCGCCACCGCCGACGGTTTCGCGCGGCTCACCGCCGCCGGTGCCAAGTCCGACGAGCAGATGCTCTACCGGTTCGCCGAGGCCGGGACCGCCACCGACATCGCCACCGACAAGCAGGCGGTGGCCGCCGCCGCGCCGGCCGGCGCGGTCGAGGGCGGACAGTCGTACCTGACCACGGAGCAGCAGGCGACCGGCAACGCCAAGGCCTACGTGCCGTTCCTGATCGGCTTCGGGATCCTCGGGCTGTTCATGTCGGTGCTGATCATCTCGATCGTGGTCAGCGGGGCTGTGGCCTCGGGAATCCGGCGCATCGGGATTCTGAAGTCGTTGGGCTTCACCCCTTCGCAGGTGGCCCGCGCCTACACCGCGCAGGCCATGATCCCGGCGACACTCGGCGTGGTGCTCGGCACGGTTTTCGGCAACCTCCTGGCTGTGCCGATCCTGGACGGGGCCACCAAGCAGCTCGGCGCGGCCCGTACCACGATTCCGTTGTGGGTCAGCGCCGTGGTGTCGCTGGGCACCCTGCTGACCGTCGGCGTCACAGCTTTGATCCCGGCACTGCGAGCCGGCCGGATGTCGACGGTGCGGGCCCTGGTGGTCGGCCGCGCCCCCAAGGCCGGGGGCGGTCAGGCGGCGCAGCGTCTGGCCTCGCGGCTGCCGCTGCCCCGGGCCATGTCGCTGGGGCTGGCCCAGCCGTTCGCCCGGCCGGCCCGGGCCGTACTGGTCGGTACGGCGGTGCTGTTCGGCGTGGTGAGTGCCACGTTCGCGGTGGGGCTGGGGACCGGGTTCAACAAGTACCTGGACGCCAGCACCTCAGGCTTCAACGTCGCGTCGGAGATCGTGATACCCACAGCCGACGTGGGCGTGCCCTGGGGTCTCTACGGCCCCAACGACCCGCGCACCCCGCACCTGGACGCCGCCGAGGTGGCCGCCGCGCTCGCCGGAATCCCGGGCACGAAGGCCGCGTTCGGCTGGGGCGAAAGCGGCGCGGCCATGGTCGGCGCTCCGCCCGGCGGCGAACCGCCGAAGGTGTTCACGGTCACCGGCGACTTCTCCTGGACGCACCTGGAGCTGGTGTCCGGCCGCTGGTACTCGGCGCCCGGCGAGGCCGTGGTCGGCGACAAGCTGGCCACGACGGCGGGGATCCACGTCGGTGACGACGTCACCGTGACGCAGCAGAACAAGCAACTGCCGCTGAAGGTCGTCGGCATCAACTTCGACACCAACCAGGGCGACTACACCGTCATGACGGACGCGGCCACCTTCACCGCCGCCGGTCTGCCCCCGCACATCGACCAGTTCAACGTCGAGCTGACCGACAACGTCAACGGATCGGACTGGTCCACCTCGGCCGCCGCCGCGCTGACCCCGCTGAACGCCTCGGTCCAGTCGAACTCGAGCTCGGGCAAGAACATCGTGATGCTCACCATGAGCGCCCTGGTGGCCACGCTCACGCTGATGATGATCGCGGTCGCCGCGGTCGGGGTGCTGAGCATGGTGGTGCAGGACACCCGGGAGCGGGTCCATGATCTGGGGATCCTCAAGGCCCTCGGGATGACACCCAAGCAGACCATCGCGATGGTCCTGACCTCGGTGACACTCACCGGCCTGATCGCCGGGCTGATCGGGGTCCCGCTCGGGGTCGCGGTGGAGAAGGCGACGCTGAACCCGATGGGGAACGCGATCGGCCGGCACCTGCCGCCGAGCGTGACCCACACCTACACCGCCGGGCTGCTCATCCCCCTGCTGGCCGGCGGGATCGTGATCGCCCTGCTCGGGGCACTGCTGCCGGCCGGCTGGGCGGCCCGGTCGCGGACCGCCACCGCGCTGCGGACCGAGTAGGACCGAGCAGAGCCGCTGGTCGCCGCGGCAAGAACGCCAATGCCGACCTCCCCCGGTTGACACCCTCGAGAGGTCGGCATTCCGGCGTTTCGCCTCAACACAGAGGCACTGGATGACGCGAGCAATGTGGACGGCGCATACGAGCCGGTTCGAAGTTCGGTAGCACTGCGTAGCGCCCTGCAGCGACCAGCCAACGTGATCCCTCGTCACTGCCCCGCACTTCTCGACTCATCTCATCCGTCGAAGCCCCCGCGTGTGCACTGGTTGTGAAATGATCTTCCATGCGACCATCATTTGCGCAGGTCAGAGGCATTTTCGAGCTGCACTACGACCTCTAAATCGCGGTTGCCGGTGCGGGCATGGAGCCTGTTCAGGGCCCCGTCGCGCTCTTCTCGGGCGCGACGGGGCCCTGTCGGCGGGTGCGGCCGATCGGGTGGAAGTGGGGGGGGTGTGCGTTGCGTCGGGGGAAGGACGGTCGGGCGGTCGGATGAACTTCCCAGATGCGCATTCACTTCCGGACCGGGCGGATCGCCTCGGTGCTGGCCCTGCTGGCCGGTTCGCTGCTCGGCAGCAGCGTGCTGGCGCCGCCGGCCCAGGCCGCGATCTCTTTCACCAAAACCGTCGACAAGGCGACCGCCTCCCCGGGGGAGAACGTCACCTACACCCTCCGGTACACCTGCTCCATCACCGAGTGCACCAACGGGCGGATCGCCGACACCCTGCCGTCGAACATGCAGTTCGTCGGCTGGACGCCCGACCCCTCGTCGGTGGACCAGGCCGCCTCCACCGTGCCCGCCGCGGGGGCGATGGGCGGCGCCATGGACATCAGGCTCAAGGACCTCAGTCCGGGCACCACCGCCACCATCACGGTGACGATGAAGTACCCGAACTTCACCACCCCCGACGGGGCGGCCTCCACCAACTCGGCCACCATGACGGCCACCGGTGAGCCCAGCCAGACCGCCTCCGCCGACACCAAGGCCCAGGTGCAGCCGCAGTACACGGTGACCAAGGGCATCCAGACCTCCAGCGGCGACGGGCGCACCGTCACCTACCAGTTCAGCGCCTGCGCCACCGACCTGGTGCCCAACGTCGACCTGGACACCAGCCGGCTGCTGGACACCCTGCCGCCCGGCGCCGTGGTGGACACCGGCCGCTCGCCCGGCTGGAGCCAGGTCGCGCCCGGCCCCAACACCTGGGGCTACGACATCGGGGAGTTCCGCTCCGGCAACGGCCGCGGCGGCTGCCGGCTGCCGGGCGTGCTGGTCGTCAACTACCCGGAGGCCGACTTCCCGGACGGGACGACCTCCGACAACACCGTGGACCTGTACGGCGACCCGATCGGGCCGGACGCCGAACGCAAGCTCGACACCGCCGGCACCACCACCGGCCAGTTCCGGCCCCCGGCCACCGGTGTGACGGTGACCGCCAGCAAGGTGTGGCGCGACGGCGTCACCTCCGGTGACATCAACTCCTTCAGCCTGTCGGCCACCAACACCTCCGGCCCGGCCACCAGCCTGACCATGACCGACCCCGGCGCCGGCACCACCGACGGCCTGTACAACTGGCTCTTCCCGCAGTCCCTCCAGCTGGAGCCGTGGAACCCGACCAGCATCGGGCTCACCCTGCAGTACCGCCTCGACGGCGACCCGACCTGGCTGACCTTCAGCCCGTCCAGCCCGCTGGACGGCTCCAGCACCCGCCGGATCACCTTCGTCCAGGGCGCCGGCGACCCGGCCCGCGACGAGCTGGGCATCCCGGCCGGCCGCCGGCTCGACGGCCTCAGGTTCACCTGGGACGGCCCCATCCCGACCGGTTGGAGCCCGGGCAACTCGGTGCAGGTGATCGCCCAGGTCGTCACCCCCGGCCACGACGGGCGCCCGGCCCCCAGCCCGCTGACCAACTGTCTGGACACCACCGCCGGCGACGGCACCAGCACCTCCGCCGCCAACGCCTGCGCCTCGACCACCGTCACCGCCGCCACCAACCTCGGCGCGGCCAAGACCACCGTCGCCGGCGAGCTCTCCGCGCCCGGCGGCATGGCGACCTTCCAGGTGATCCCGTACAACCGCAGCGGTCGCGACCTGACCCGCCCGCTCGTGCTGTACGACGTGCTCCCGGCCGGTGTCGTCTACGTCGAGGGCTCGGCCCGGCCCGACCCGGCCTACCCGGACGCCAAGGCCCCCCAGTCGATCACCGTCACCCCCGGCCCGGACGGCCGCCAGATCGTCCGGATGGAATGGCCGCCCGGCGCGCCCGACATGATGTACCTGCACGACGCGCTGGCCTACCGGATGCTCTTCGACGTCCAGGTCGCCAGCAGCATCCGCTCCGGCGAGCTGACCAACGACCTCTACGTCACCGTCGACCACCCGACCGCGCCGGTCGCCTGCATGTTCTCCGGCTCCGACAGCGGTGTCCCGGACCTGCTGGACCTCAACGGCAACGGCGACACCTCCGAGCTCATGTGCCACGACTCCTCCCGGATCCAGGTGGACGTGCCGAGCGTGCTGCGCTCGTACAAGGAGGTCATGGGCGACCTGGACGCCGACTACGTCAGCATCGGCAGCGCCACCCCCGGCGGCCGGATCTCCTACCGGATGACCGTCCGCAACGACTCCCCCGACCCGGTCACCGACTTCATCGCCTACGACAGGCTCCCCACCCCGGGCGACAACTACGTCCTCACCCAGGACGCTCCGCGCGGCAGCGCCTGGACCCCGTCGCTGAGCCAGCCGATCACCACCAGCGACCCGACCGTGGGGGTCGAGTACACCACCGACCCCAACCCGTGCGTCGACGCCGCCCTGGTCAACCGGACCGGCTGCAACGCCGGCGCCACCTGGAGCAGCACCTTCCCCGGCCCGGGAACGGCCACCTGGTTCCGGGTCCGCCGCCCCGGCAGCCTGGCCTCCGGCGAGGCCTTCACCCTGACCTGGCCCATGGTCGCCTCGGTGGACGCCCCCGACGGGGAGTACGCCTGGAACAGCTTCGCCTTCACCGCCACCGACGCCGGCGGCCGCCAACTGCTGCCCGCCGAGCCGGCCAAGGTCGGCGTCGCCGTCAAGCAGATCAAGCCCTCCGACAACGCGCTCGGCGACTTCGTCTGGCAGGACGTGGACGGCTCCGGCATCCAGAAGCCCGGCGACCCGGGCATCGCCGGCGTCACCGTGAAGCTGCTCGACGGCAACGGCCAGCCCGTCCGCGACAAGAACGGCAAGCCGGTCACCACGGTGACCGACCAGAACGGCCACTACCTCTTCGACCACCTGCCCGACGGCAGCTACGCGGTGCAGTTCGACCTGTCCACCCTGCCCGCCGGCGCCACCGTCACCAAGCGGGGCGTCGGCACCGATCCGGCCAAGGACTCGGACGCCGACCCGGCCACCGGCATCACCCAGACCGTCACGCTCAGCGGAGGGCAGCGCGACCTCGACCTCGACATGGGCGTGATCCTGCCGACCACCCCCACCGGGTCACCGTCGCCTTCCCCTTCCCCGTCGCCGTCCTCCTCGCCGTCCCCGACGTCGTCCCCGTCCCCGTCCCCGTCGCCGACGTCCTCGCCCTCGCCGACGCCGTCGGCGTCCCCCTCGCCGACCGCGACCCCGTCCGGCAGTACGACCCCGACCGCCGGCCCGACCCACAGCGCGAGCCCGTCGGCGAGCGGCGGGACGCTGCCCAACACCGGCAGCTCGGCGCCCGACGCGTTGATCGCAGCCCTCGGCGCTCTCGCCGTCCTGGGCGGTGTGGCGCTGTGCGCGATGGTCTACCGCCGACCCGGACGACACAGCTGACACCGACGACGGACAACTGAACACCCGACCGACACCAGTGGCGCCGCCCCCAGCGGCGCCACTGGCGCGTTGTCGGAAGCGGGCAGGCGGGCAGGCAGGCGGGCAGGGCTGGAACCGGGGGCTCGGGCTGCGGGAGTTCACCCGGGGAAGGCCTACGGGCGCTCCGGGGTGAGCGCCAGGACGGCGAGGTCGTCGGCGAGCAGGCCGGCGTACTCGTGGACGTCCTGGGCCAGGAAGGAGACCAGCCGGTCGGGCGAGGTGGTGCCGAGGGCGGCCAGCCGGGGGGCCAGCGGGTAGAAGGCGCCGGTGGCGTCGCGGGCCTCGCTCACGCCGTCGGTGTAGAGCAGGACGGTGTGGCCCGGGGGCAGGGCGACGGCGGTCGGCTTGCCGCGCTCGTCGGGGGGCCCGAGGTGGGCGAGGCCGAGCGGGAGCTCGTCCGCGCAGGACACCGGGGTGATGGTGTGCTCGGTGAGCAGCAGCGGGGTGGTGTGGCCCCGGTTGACGATCTCCACGCAGTCGGAGCCCGGCCGGTACTGCAGCAGGACGGCGGTGACGAACAGCTCGTCGTCGCCCCGGTCGGCGGCGTCGCGCAGGACGGCACGGTCCAGCTGGTCGGCGAGGTCGACCAGGTCGGGGGTGTCGTGGGCGGTCGCCCGGAAGGCGCCGAGCACGTCGGCCACCGTACGGACGGCGCCGAGGCCCTTGCCGCGGACGTCGCCGAGCAGCACCCGGACGCCGAAGCGGGTGTCGCACACCTCGTACAGGTCCCCGCCGACCAGGACCTCGGCCTGGGCCGGGCGGTAGAGGCCGGCCACCCGCAGGCCGCCCGCCCGCTCGGGCACCGGGCGCAGCACGGTGCGCTGCAGGGTCTCGGCGACGGTACGGGCGTGCAGCAGGGTGCGGTTCTGCCGGGTCCGCTGCCAGGACAGGGCGGTGCCCATCACCCCGGAGAGCAGCGTGGCGATGTAGACCCAGACGTGGTGCTGCTCGTTGATGTGGCCCGCCCGCACGGCCAGCACCAGTTGCAGCGCCAGGGCGCCGACCGTGGTGGTGGCGGTCAGCGCCGGGCCGTAGCTGAACGCCGCCACCACGGGCAGCGCGGTCAGCAGGAAGCCGGCCGCGACCGCGTCCGGGACGATCGCCTCGGCGGCCAGGTCGAGCAGCAGCAGGAGCACCGGCAGCCAGGGCACCCAGCGCGGTGCCCGGGGTTCCACGGCCGCCGGATGCTGCGGGCGGGGTGCTACGGGCACGGTGGAGTCCTCCTGCCCGACCGGTCCGGTATGACCGGTTCGTCCCTCCATGCTCTCCTACGGAGGACCCGGCCACGAATGGCCGAACGTCCCGGTTTCCGGGGCCGACCGGGCCCGGAAGCGGGGCGTCAGGGCCGGTCGACGGACGGTGACGGAACCCGCCCCGGCCGGCGGGCGGGGCGGGCGGGCGGGCCGACTGGCGGTCAGCGGCGAGAGGGTCGTCAGCGGACGATCACCGGCAGGGTCTCGAAGCCCCGCAGGACCAGGCGGTCCCGCCGGGCCGGCACGCCGCCCGGGGCGAGCCGGGGGAAGCGGTCGAGCAGGGCGGGCACCGCGACCTCGGCCTCCAGCCGGGCCAGCTGGGCGCCCAGGCAGTAGTGCGGGCCGCCGCCGAAGCTCAGCGGCTGGCTGTCCCGCCGGGTCGGGTCGAACACCTCCGGACGGTCGTACCGGGCCGGGTCGTGGTTGGCCGCGCCGAGCAGCAGGAGCGCCACGTTGCCGACCGGCACGGGCAGCCCGTCGACGGCCAGCCCCTCGGCCAGCGCCACCCGGGAGGTGAGCTGGACCGGGGAGTCGAAGCGCAGCACCTCGTCGGTGAAGCCCGCCGGGGTGATCGCGCCGCTGCGCAGCCCGGCGGCCGCCTCCGGGTGGCGGAACAGCAGGGCCAGGCCGTTGCCGAGCAGGTTGGTGGTGGTCTCGAAGCCGGCCACCAGCAGCAGTACCAGGTTGGCCAGCAGCTCCCGGGCGGGCAGCCGCTCCGGGTCGTCGGCGGCGATCCGGGCCAGGTCGGTGACCAGGTCGTCCTGCGGGCGGGCGAGGCGCTCGGCGGCCAGCTCGGTGAAGTAGCCGGCCAGTTCGTCGGCAGCCTGGTCAGCCTTGGTGAGCTCGGAGCGGTCGTCGATGAACTCCAGGGCGACGGTGAGGTCGGAGGCGAGGTCGCGGAAGCGGTAGCGGTCCTGCTCGGGGACGCCGAGCAGTTCGCAGATCACCCCGACCGGCAGCCGGAAGGCGAAGGCGTCCATGAAGTCCACCGGCGAGCCGTCGGCGCCCTGCTCGGCCATCTCGTCCAGCAGCCCGGCGACCGCCGCCTCCACCGCCGGGCGCAGCGCGGCCACCCGGCGGGCGGTGAAGACCGAGGCGATCAGCGAGCGGACCCGGGGGTGGTCGGGCGCGTTGCGCTGCAGGATCGAGCGGCCGAACAGCGCCATCGACGGGTGCTCGGCGAATTCCGGGGTCAGCTCCGCCATCATGTCGGCGGTCGCGACGGCGAAGGCGGGGGTGCGCAGCACCTTGTCGGCCGCGGTGTGGCCGGCCACCAGGAAGGTGTCCGGCCCGGCGGGCACCGCCGCGCCCAGCGCGTGTGCCCGCGCGTACAGCGGGTACGGGTCGGCCCGGCCCTCGCTGGTCAGCAGTTCCTCGATGATCGCCGCGCCGTCCATCCGGTGCTCCCCTCCCAGAGGCCACGTTCCTGCTGCGTGAACCACCGGAGGGTGCAGCGGAGTTCCCGTCCGGCGGGGGTACCGGGCCGGGCCGGGGGCTCGCCCGGCCCGGCCCGGGTGCGCGTCCGGCGGGGGCGCCGGGCCGGGCGGGTTGGCGCCCGGCCGTCGGGCGGCTCGGTAGGGTTGCCGGTATGGAGATCTGGATCAACCCGCGCTGCGGCAAGTGTCGGTCGGCGCTCGGCGAGCTGGAGGCCGTCGGGGCCGAGTACACCGTGCGGCGCTACCTGGAGGACCCGCCGACCGCGGCCGAGCTGGAGCAGGTGCTGGAGCGGCTGGGCCTGGAGCCGTGGGACATCACCCGCATCGACGAGCAGGTCGCCAAGGACCTGGGGATGCGGAAGTGGACCCGGGAGCCGGCGGACCGGGATCGCTGGATCGCGGCGATGGCCGAGCACCCGATCCTGATCCAGCGCCCGATCATCACCGCGGACGACGGCCACGCCGTCGTGGCCCGGACCCCCGAGGCGGTCAAGTCCGTCCTGCCGTAGCAGCGCCGCGTCCGGAGCCTCCGACGTGTCCGAGGCGTCCGGGGCCGGTCAGTGCAGTTGGATCCGCTGCACCGGCCGGCCCGGGTGCCAGTTGAGGATCCACAGGTGGCCCTCCCCCACGGCGGTGTGCACCACCTGCTCCAGGTCCAGCCGGAAGGCGTGGAAGGCGGTCGGCGGCGGCTCGGGCAGATCGGCCGCGTAGGCGGACAGTTCGGCCTCGTCGGTGATCTCGACCGCGCGGCCGGAGACCTTGGAGTCCCCGCCGGCCATCGTCTCGTCCCCCGGGTGGGCGTGCAGCGCGAAGCGGGCGTCCCGCTGGAGGTCGCGCGCCTTGGCCGAGCCGTACATCGACCCGAGCATCAGGTCGGCGCCGACGAAGCCGACCTCCGTACCGCTCACCCGGGGCGAACCGTCCTTGCGCAGCGTCGCCAGGACGTGGTGCTTCTCGGCTTCGAACCGGGCCCGCACGAGGGGGGCCAGCTCGGGTGCCTGCTGCTCGAAATCCTGCCAGGTGACCATGGCGCCAGTCTGGCACCGGGCACCGACAACCGCCGGGCGCCAGGGGCGACCTCCGGGTGTCAGGGGCCGGTGCCAGACTGGCGGGGTGACCACCACGACCACGTACATCGCGTTCCTGCGGGCGATCAACGTCGGCGGCCGGACGGTGCGGATGGAGCGGCTGCGGGCGCTCTTCGCCGAGTTGGGGCTCGGGGGCGTGCGCTCCTACATCCAGAGCGGCAACGTCTTCTTCACCACCGACGAGCCGGACCGCGCCGCCCTCACCCGGCGCATCGAGGAGCACCTGGAGCGGTCCCTCGGCTACCCGGTGCCCGCGCTGCTGCGGACGGTCGACGAGGTGGCCGCGCTGCTGGCCGCCGAGCCGTTCAAGGGCGTCGAAGTGACGCCCGACGTCCGGCTGGTCGTGGCCTTCCTCTCCGAGCCGCTGCCCGCCGACCTCGCCGTCCCCCGTCTCTCGCCGAAGGGCGACCACGAGGTGGTCGGCGCCGACCCGGGCGCCGCGTACGTGGTGGTCCACCTGCGGGACGGCAAGTGGGTCACCGGGGAACTGTTCGGCAAGGCCTACCGGGGTGCGGTCACCTCCCGGTTCCTGCACACCACCGAGAAGATCCTGGCGGCCGCCCGGAAGGGCTGACCCCCTGCCCCCCCGCTCTGCCCACCCCGGCACCCAGGCACCCGGCCGCCCGGAACCGCGGTGGCGCACCGGGCGTCTGGAGTGCAGTGACGTACTCACCGTGCGCCGGCACCCGGCGTGATCTGGACAGTCCGAGCCGGCCGAGCCGACAATCGGGCCATGACCTCTCCTGAGTTCCGCACCGGCGCCGTCCGGCCCTCCGGCGCGGTCCGCCCCTCGGACGCCGAACGGGACCAGGCGCTCGGGGTGCTCAAGGACGGAGCGGGCAGCGGACGGCTGTCGCACGACACCTTCCTCGGCCGGATGGAGATCGTCCTGCACGCCACCAGCCGGGGCGAGTTGGACGAGGCGATGACCGGGCTGCCGACCGGGAACCCGGTCGAGCGCTTCCTGCTGCGGACGGTCGGCCGGGTCTCCGCGTTCGGGGACCGGCTGCGCCGGGCCTGGCGCACCGAGCGGCTGCCCGGGCTGAGCCTGCCGGAGACCGGGGCAGGGCAGTTGACGATCGGTCGGTTCCCCGGCTCGGGGCTGCGGCTGCACGACGCCTCGGTGTCCCGACGGCACGCCGAACTGCGGCGCGAGGGCGGCGGCTGGATGCTGTACGACCTGGGCTCGACCAACGGCACGCACGTGAACGGGCGCCGGATCGCGGGCGGGGTGCGGGTCCGGCCGGGCGACCAGGTCCGGTTCGGGAACCTGGAGTTCCGGCTCGCCTCCGACTGAGCCGCACCCCCGGCCGGTCGGTACGGCCTGAGCGGGCGCCGGGGAGGCGCCGGGGAGGCGTCGGGCGGGCGGGCCGGCGATGTCAGCCGTGGGTGACGTGCAGTTCGGCGTAGCGGTCGCCCTTGTCCGCCTTGCGCAGGGTGACCTTCGCCGTGCCGACGGCGGTCTCGGCGCCCTTGCCGACGGTCTTCCGTTCGTCGCCGACCGCCACCTCGACCGTGCTGTCGGTGATGTGGCCGACCGTCATCTTCACGGTGCGGTCGCCGCCGAAGACCTGGAGGGTCTTGAAGGCGTCGGCGCCGTCGGTGCGGACGACGACGTCGCAGCTGTCGTCGTCGAGGCAGAGCGCGACACCGCCGTCGCAGGCGGTCAGTCCGGCGCCGAGGGCCAGGACGGCGCCGGCGGCGAGGAGCGCCCGGCGGTGGACGGCGGGCCCGAAACGGCGCCGGGCAGGGGTTCGGTGGGAGTTCGGGGTGCTCGCTGTGGTCATGGCGTCGACGGTAGGCGCCCGGACGCGCCCCGCCATCGGCCGTCGGCGGTACGCACCCCCTGGCCGGCCCCGGAGCGCCCGAACAGCCGCGACCCCGAGGGCGATGGGTCGAATCCCCTAGGGGACGAGGGGAGTTGGAACTGCGGGTGTCGGATTCCGGAGAGGCTCGGCATATGCCTCAGGGGTATGCCACGCGCGTAGATCGACGGGCCGCGAAAAGGACCGGCGCTCAGTCGGCGACACCGCCCAGGTCGCTGCCCAGCGCACCGGCCGGGCCCCACAGCGGCGCCATGCAGCGCTGGTAGGTGGCCTGCCAGTGCGGCCAGTTGCGGGCCACGTCGTCGTCGCACTCGGCCAACAGCCGCTCCACCAGCGCCGGTTCCACGCCCTCCAGCAGCCAGGCCAGCGCGTCCGCCGTCCCCGGGCCGTCCGCCGAGCGCAGCAGGTCCATCAGCTCGCCCAGGCCGCCGAGCCGGGAGCCCTCCGGGACCACCCGCTCCATCCGGGGCAGCAACTGGCGCTCCTCGATCCGCAGGTGCGTCTCCAGCCGGGCCGCCAGGTCCTCCATCGCGTACGCCACCGGCCAGGCGCTGCCGGTGTCCCGGCTGGCGATCCGCACCAGCGTGGTGACCCGGGTGAACGAGTGGTCGAGGTTGTGGTGGTCCGCCTCCAGCCAGTTGAGCAGCAGCCGCAGCTCGGGGGCGAAGCGGCGCACGATCGGCCAGATCCGGCTGTCCTGCTGCTCGTGGTGGCAGGTCAGCATCGCGGTCACGAAGCTCCAGTGCCGCAGCAGCGCCTCGCCGGCGTCGTCCTCGCCGGGCTGGAGCAGCCGCAGGGCGTTGGGCAGCCGGGCGAGGTCCCGGCGCAGCGCGGCGTGCACCAGCCGCAGTCCGGCGAAGCGGGCCGTCACCGGCTCCTCGCCGACGGCCCGCACGGGCACGGCCGCGCCCCGGGTGTCGACCCCGGACCCCGCCTGCTCGGGCACGGAGGGGGACGGCTGAGGCAGTAGATGGATCGGCATGGCACTCTCTTCACGACGTCGTGGGGCGGGCGGGGCCAGCCGGTGGAGCGGCCCCATCCAAGGTGCTCACAGTCGATCAAAAGTGAATCAATGTCCGATTGACGCGCAGGTCACAGGCATGCGCGCGGGGGAAACGGCGCTGCGCGGGAGCCGCCCCGCGCTCGCCCGCCCGGCCTCCGGACGCTGCCGGCACGCCGTGGGCCCGGGGCACCTGGG